>CAZMQR010000334.1:0-3016 GCA_964568325.1 uncultured Chloracidobacterium sp.
CCTCGTACTGGGCGATGTCCTCGGGCGGCGTGACCTTGAGGCGGTTCTTGTCCTTAAAGACGATGAATCGCTTGTCATCCATCTGCCCGTTGGGATTGCGGATCTTGACAGTGAACGTCTTATTATCGCCGCGGCCGTCGACGACCAGCGGGAGCGTGCCCCAGACCTCGGTGTTCGGCGAGGTCTTCCAGACCGTATAGTAGGACTGGTCGTATTTGTCGAATGCAAGCACGAGAATGCTGTCAAAATCAGGCTCGACACCGTCAATCGGCTTTGAGAAGCTGCTCCGCGAAAGGATCACCCAACTGCCCGGAGCCAGTGCCTTGTCGCCCGCACCAACCTTGTTGGCCGCATCCGCATCAAGCCGCTGCCAAGTCACGAATTTGCGGTTGTTGTGCTGGAAGAAGACGATATCGCTCGGCACCTGAAGCTCCACTTGGCGGCCGAATAGCCAGCCAGCCGGGGCCGGCGACACCGATGGGTCGAGCCTGACGAGATACCAGATGTCGTATTTCTCGTCGATCTTTTCGGGCTCGCCCTCCTTAGCCGCCTCAATGTCCTCGTTCTTTGTTCGCTTGCCCGTTTTTCGCTGACCGCGAGGAGCATCATCGACATCTGGAACTTCCTGCTTAGGCACGAATTTCCATGCCATGATCTCGAACGTCGAGCTGTGCGCCAGCTTGAACAGGACGTTCTCCGGATCCATATCCGGAGCCGAACGCAGGTTCGATGCAGAGCGAATAATACCGGCGGCCTGCGGCGTTTGGTCCTTGAATTCTTCGGCGATCTTTCGCGAGCGAGCGAGAGTGTCGCTCGTAATGACGTTCTGCGCCTCGATCCAGCCTTCGGTCTGAGCGTCGTCGAAGGCGCGGACGCGATACCAGAGCACCTTTTCATACTCCATCGTATCGATCACGTCGAGCCGGTCGCCGCGCTTGACCTCAAGCAGATCAGCCGCAACGACCGCGTAGGAAGTGCGTATCTGCGCAGTCTTGGCGATCACGGTGGCTGTATCGCTTGGCCCGATGATACTCCCGACCATGTCGCCGCAGCCAAGCTGGGCGATCGCAATCAGCAGAATAACGATAAGGGTCAGGTAAGGCGTTCTCATTTGCGGGTCGTGGACAGTTTTCGCCAGTTATTATAACCCAACTTGTCGAGCAATTTCTTCTGTCGACCATTTGGTTTGGCCGTGACGGTCAACACGCGACCCGAGGAATCGAGGCCTGCGGCGTTTAGAAACGGTGTCCAGTCGAGCTTTTCTTTCCCCGTTACGTAATGATCGACGATAGGTGCAAGTTCCGGCCGCTGTTTCATAATAGCCATCACCGCCGCAGTGCCATCCTGCGGTGCGGCCTTGCCGCTGTGCTTTTGATAAACCTCGCGGACAATATCGTCGGTCGAACGCTTTCCTTTCGACGCCTTAAGCATCGCGAGATCGCACAGGAACGCCACCAGCATCCCGCGTGCGTAGATGATTGAGTTATTGTCGCCTGACCATCGCGTCTTTGACGAATCGGTCAACGACAATTTGCCCCAGAGCCGTTGGTCAATTGCGTAGGCCTGACTCAGCGAATCAAGGTAATCGTCAAACCTCAACCGATTGACGGCAACCCCCAACTTGAGCGACTGATACAACGCAAACCCCTCGTAAAACCAATCGTAATTCCCCGTCAAATTCACGCCCTCAGGTATCCACAAATGGAACATCTCATGCCGCAACTGCTCGTGCAGACGCTGAAGCGATTGAGATTTGAAGGGCATATCGGACGACACTATCGTCACATTCGTGCCGCGTGTGTCGCCTTCCCAGACGCCATTAGCCACAGCAGGTAACTTGGCCAACGCGATCTGATAATGTTTCCCGGCGGGTAAGCTTCCGAATGTCCCTGCTTGATGGCCGAATATCTCTGCCGCGAGCGATCCGAAATCGGCATCGCCAAACTGCCATTGGCCTAATAGCTGGGTGCCAAGCATTGCGGTGCCGGTGACGATTTGTTCCTGTTTCCAATTCTTACCCAGGATCAGGACGGCATTGGCGGCATTTGCAAACGCCATCACCTCATATTCCAAATCGTCGCCTCGATTAAGCATAATGTGCACCGACCGACCAGATGTAGGCTGTGGCAACAGGTCGCCAAGCATCAAGATGCCGCCTTCGGTCGTGAACCACGAGATATGAGCCCCGGCCGTCCTCGCTTTCGGCGGCGTTAGATCGACGTCGTAAGACCACCAATCCCGATCCCTTCGCACGTTGACAATGCGTTCGTTGGGCAGTCCGATACCCGCGTAGCTTGAGAGGAAGGTAAGCGGCGAACGTTCGTCTCTCATCGGACGCTCACGCCATTGTATATGGACAAGCGATCGATCGGAATCCGGACGGACAGTAACCTCGATGTCTTGCGCCCTAACGGCACCGAATGCCAGTAAAAACAACAGCAGACCAGTGAAGTAAACCAATATCGACCGGCAGGCTTTTGACATCGGGAATGGCGGCGCAATAGAATTCTTCTTTCCGAATCGCGACCGTGTTCAGGATAGAAGATTCGTGAGCCTAATCAAAATTATCATCGTCGCCCTGGTCTTTTTGCTCAGCCTGCTGTTCCTGGGGCGCTTTTTCGTCTGAATCGCAGTCTTTTTCACACACTATTAGAAGGTAGCTAATAGCTATCGGCTACTTGTATTTTCAATGACACAGGCACGACGAATCACCAAGGCACTATTGAGCGTCTCGGACAAGACGGGCCTTGTCGAATTGGCGCGCGTGCTGGACGGCTTTGGCGTCGAGATCATCTCAACAGGCGGAACGGCAAAGGCATTGCGCGATGCCGGATTGCCGGTCACGGACGTGTCTGATGTGACCGGTTTCCCCGAGATGATGGACGGCCGCGTCAAGACTCTGCATCCGAAGATCCACGGCGCGTTTCTCGCCCTCCGCGACAACTACGAGCACATCGCTTCGATGACCGAACATAATATCGAGCCGATCGATCTCGTCGTCGTCAACCTATACCCC
>CAZMQR010000335.1:0-2993 GCA_964568325.1 uncultured Chloracidobacterium sp.
CTACGGCAGCTTTTTCTCTACTGCTGAGTTCGTCACGGCTCCACGGGGCAGCCTCAGGCAATGCGGTCGGCTGGTCCGTCGCATTCGACTCAGCAAAGAGCCCGGTTTGCCCGCGTAGTCGATCGTCCGCAAGTCGTTGACCTTGCGCCAGAGCCTGCTCGATGGCGGCGAAATTACGAGCCCGCCAGTGAGCTATATCCTCGCCCTTGGGCATCAGCGAATCAAACGCTCCTGCACCGATCAAGCTCTCCAGCGCTCGACGGTTCACAGCACCGACAGGAATACGCCCACAGAAATCGAGAAGGGAAGTGAACTTGCCCTCTTTTCGAACCGCGACGATCGCCTCGACGCTCGACGCGCCGAGCCCCTTGATCGCCATCAGGCCGTAACGAACAGAGTCGTCCACTGGCGTAAACCCGTCGCCGCTCTCGTTAATATCCGGAGGGAGCAGACTCAGACCGAGAGATTTGAGTTCGGCCGTGTATTTGTAGACCTTTGCGCTGTCATCCGATTCGTGCGACAGGACTGCGGCATAGAAATGGGCAGGATAGTGGGCCTTTAAATACGCCGTACGGAATGCCAGAACGGCGTAAGCCATCGAATGGCTGCGATTGAATCCGTAGTCGGCGAACTTCGCCATCAGTTCGAATATTTCTTTCGCCGTCTTCCGCGGGATCCTGTTCTCAACTGCTCCGTTGATAAACGTCTCCTCGTGAAGGGCCATCTCCTTCACATCCTTCTTGCCCATGGCACGCCGCATCAGATCTGCCTGGGCGAGGGAGTAGCCGGCGAGCTTCTGGGCGATCTGCATGATCTGTTCCTGATATACAAGGACACCAAACGTGTTACCAAGGATATCTTCCATCTCAGGCAAAATGTACTGAACCGGTTTGTCGCCGCGATGACGATCAATAAAATCGTCGATCATCCCACCGTCTATCGGCCCGGGCCGATAAAGGGCATTCAGAGCAGAAAGGTCCTCGAGCTCCTTAGGCCTGAGCCGCCGACAGATCTCCTGCATTCCTGTAGATTCAAACTGAAAGATCGCCTCGGTTCGGCCTTCAGCGAAGAGTTCCATCGTCTTCGCGTCCGTTGTTGGGACCTTCGTCCAGTCGATCTCGATACCAAGGCGTTCCCTTACCGAGGCCAGAGTATCGTCTATAATGGTCAACGTCGTCAGCCCAAGGAAATCCATCTTGAGCATCCCGACCTTTTCCAGATCGCCCATAGGGAACTGGCTTGTGAATTCGTCCTTATCAGTCTTCCTGACCGGAACAAGCTCGTGCAGCGGCTTCGGGCTGATAACCACTCCGGCAGCGTGAACCGATGTATGTCGAGCGCAGCCCTCCAGCTTTAACGCTAGGTCGATAAGATTTTTTACCGGCCCCTCTGTTTTATATGCACTCTTGAGTTCGGGAACGGTATCGAGAGCTTCCGAGATGCTTACATTACGTCCGCGTTTCGGCCCCGGTACCATCTTGGCTATCCGCTCGACGGCACCAAAGTCCATCCCGAGAGTGCGGCCCACATCCTTGATAGCTGCACGCGATGCCATCGTCCCAAAGGTGACGATCTGACACACGGATTCCTGTCCATACAAGTCGGTCACATAGCGTATGACATCGCCGCGGCCCCGGATACAAAAATCGATGTCAATATCCGGCATCGAGATACGATCGGGATTGAGGAATCGTTCAAAGAGGAGGTCATACTGAAGCGGATCCACGTCCGTTATCTTCAGACAATAGGCGGCAAGCGAACCGGCCGCCGACCCACGCCCCGGCCCGACTGGGATCCCTTTCTCACGTGCATACCGGATGAAGTCCCAGACGATAAGGAAATAGCCTGAAAAGCCCATCTTCTTGATCGTCTGGATCTCTGTCTCCAGACGTTCTCGGTATTCATCGAGCGTGTGAACGAGAGTTCCGTCATGTGATCTCGGTCTCCATTCCGAACTCTCTCGCTCCGCGAAACTCTCGTTTAGAACCTGGACAAGATAATCGTCCATCGACATCCCGGAAACGGGCGTAGGATAGTCGGGAAGGTGCCGTACGTCTTTGCCTTGTGGGATGTCGAACTCGCACCGTTCGGCAATGCGGACGGTGTTTTGGAGTGATTCGGGCAGGTCATCACCAAGGATCTCCCACATCTCGGCTGCCGACCTGAGAAACCGCGTTGCATCCGGCGGCCGGCCCGTATCAACAAATGTCCGGCCATCCTCAAGGCAAAGCAGGAGTTCGTGGGCCCGAACATCGTCCGCCGACAGGTAGTGAACATCATTTGTTGCAACGATCTCGATCCCCGTCCTTTTGGAGAGGTCGACCGTGCGCTCCAAGAGCAGTCGCTTCGTATCATCGGTACCTTCGCCTATCTCGAGGAAGAAATTATCGCGGGTCAGCGTCTCCTCGAGGATTTTGGCATTCGTGAAAGCCCGATCCTCGTCGCCCGTGGCGAGAAAATGCCCTACCGGCCCCGTTAGCCCGCCAGACAACCCGATAAGCCCGTTACTATGGGCCGACAACATCTCCAGATCGATACGGGGACGATGGTGATAACCATCTGTAAATGCTTTAGATGCAAGAGATACGAGGTTCAGATATCCTTCATAATTCTCAGCAAGCAGTATGAGATTGTAGTAAGGTCGCTCTCCGCCGCTGACAGAACTTGACCGCTCTCGACAGTTGTCAAAAAGGAAATTAGCCTCGTAACCAATTATCGGTTTCAGCTCAGCTGACCTGAGCACATTGTAGAAGGCCAAGGCCCCATACAGGTTGCCATAGTCAGTGATCGCACATGCTTTAAGGTCAAGTTCCTTAAGGCGCGCCGCAAGCGGCTTTAGTTGGATTGTACTTTGCAACAAGCTATAATCGGTATGCAAATGCAGGTGAACAAAGTCTTTTTCACCAAATTTGACCGGTTCGCTCGTCTTCATATATGAAGAAAGTTTATCTCGAAACCTTTGGCTGTCAAATGAACGTCTCCGATTCGGAACG
>CAZMQR010000336.1:0-2986 GCA_964568325.1 uncultured Chloracidobacterium sp.
CTGCTCCAGTCATTGACGCCGGCTGAGCACGAAGTGATCCTGGTCGACGGTAATGCAAAGGCAATGACGCGCCGCGAACTGGTCCAGTTCTGCAAGGACGAGAATGTAGGCCTGGTCGGTATTGGTTCGATGACGCGAATGGTCGCTCGAGCTTATCTCGTCGCTGACGCCTTGCGCGAGGCGGGCTTTAAGGTCGTGATGGGCGGCCCGCATGTGACGGAGTGTCCGGACGAGGCGTTGGGGCGTGATGGCGGGCCGCAGCATGCCGACGCGGTCGCGCTTGGCGAGGCCGATGAGTATTGGGCCGACATCGTCACCGATGCAGCACAAGGAACCCTTCAAGCGGTCTATCAGCCGAAACTCGACGAAAAGGGCAATGATGTAAAACCGTCGCTCCAGCCGTATCCTCATATCCCTTGGGAATCATTCGATCTCGAACAGTTCTCACTGGTGCCGCGGGCCTTGAGGCCTGTGATGTCAAAATTCGGGAAGGGCTGGGGCAAGTTCTTTGTCGTCCCGATCGAGACCGGCCGCGGCTGCCCGTACGGGTGCGAATTCTGTACAGTCACGGGCTTTTTTGGCGATTCCATACGCTTCCGCACCAATGAGAGCGTTGTCGAGGAGCTTCTCCGCCTAAAGGCACGTGCGCGTAAGGAAAAGGGCCAGATCGCGGTGTTCTTTATTGACGACAACCTTGCGATAAACAAGAAGCGGCTGAAATCGCTCCTGCGTGACATCATCGCGGCCGGGGCGCACATGCCGTGGGTTGCTCAGATCAGTGCAAACCTGCTTGGGGACGAGGAACTTGTTGACCTGATCGCCCGTTCGGGCGGGCGTTGGATCTTTATCGGCATGGAGTCTATTGACCCGGCAAACATGGCCGATGTCAACAAGCAATTCTCACGGCCCGAAAACTATCAGGCCGTTCTCGAAGGGCTCAGAAAGCGGAATATATACGCCATTACCTCGTTCATCTTTGGCATGGATAACGACACTAAAGGCGTGTCTGACCGCACTGTGGATGAGATCGAGACGTGGGCACCCGGCCTGCCGGTATTCGGCCAGCTAACGCCGTTTCCGGCAACGCCGCTTTATGAACGGCTCGAAACGTCCGGTCGCCTCCGTCGGCCGAAGCATTGGCTCGATTTCGCCCCGTTCGTAATGGCGCACGATCCGCTCAAGATGTCGATCGACGAGGCAAAGGCTGAGACCTTCAACGCTTGGTCGCGCTCATACAGCCCTGAACGCAATCATCAAGCGATCGAGTCGATCCGCGAGGCACCGATCCAGGTGCGGATCAGCCACCTTGTGGCGAGGCTGTGCTTCAGAGGCATCTACTTCCCTCAGATGAGCAAGCTGGCGTGGGCAAAACTGATATTTCAGAACCGGCGGCCGATCATCAGCCTGACCCGCGAGGGCGTACGGCGATGGCGGGCATTCAGGAAACATCGGCGAGTGAGCGCGGAACCTGTGCCGAGTTCTCAGTAGCGGAGGAGCCGGTTAAGGCTGCAGCGCCGGCGGTTGGGTGCGGCCGACGGATTCGAGGTGTTTTACGACTCTCTGGATCAGCCACTCAGGCGTTGACGCACCAGCCGTCACGCCCACTCGTTCGACACCCATCAGATCGGCGTCATTGATCTCTTCTTCTGTCTCGATCAGGAAACTCTTATCGCATTGCTCCTTGCAGACGGCGAGCAGCTTGATACTGTTTGACGAATGCCGGCCGCCGATGATGTAAAAGGCTTCGACCATTCCGGCCAGGGCACGCGCCGCTTCCTGGCGGTCGCGAGTCGCGGAGCAGATGGTATTAACGAGCTCGACCTCGTCGTCGGTCTTGGCTTTTACCGCTTCTGCAGTGTCGAATAAAGTCTTCGATTTGATCGTCGTCTGCGATACTACAAGCGGTTTCCTCAGCCGCGGCAAGGACGCAACCTCAGTCTCGTCGCGGATGACAAACGCGTGTTCCGGCGCGTAGCCCTTTACACCGATCATCTCAGGATGATCGGGATCGCCGACGACTACCACATGCCTGTCCTTCGCCGCAGCACGGGCCGCCAGACGCTGCACGCGTGTAACAAACGGGCAGGTCGCATCCACGACCTTTGACGCTTTCTCTTCAAGCTCTTGCTGCACCGCCGGCGTAACGCCGTGGGCGCGGATCACTGCCGTCTCGCCGCGCTGTATCTGGACCGGCTCGTTGATCGCCGTGACGCCGTCGTGTGCGAGACGCTGCATCTCTTGTTTGTTGTGGATCAGCGGGCCCAGGCTGCGAACGGTCTCGCCGGCGGCGACTGCCTCCTCGACCATCTCGACGGCACGTTCGACACCGAAACAAAACCCGTATTCATCCGCCAGCAGAACTTGCATTTTTGCCAGACCTTAACTAAATTCTCTCTTTTGCCTAGCCCACGGGCAAGCTTTGATTTTAGCAAATGGCGAATGGAAACCAAACCAGCTTGTACGACTGCAGATTCCTCAGCGATGACCATTTCGGGAGCCTCTATTCGACATTTATCGAGGCATTTTCCGACTACGTGTTCCCCTTTGCACTGACCGAGGCCCAGTTCCGAAACCATATTAATCTCAACGCCGTGGACCTCAGCCGGACGGCCGGCTGCTTCGCCGACGATAGGCTCGTAGGCTTTTCGCTCAATGGCTTTGGCGAGTGGGATGGCCGGCCGACGGTTTACGATGCCGGCACGGGTGTGATCCCGTCAATGCGACGTCGCGGGATAAGCGAGGCGATGTTTGAAATGATGCTGCGGGCCTTTAGGGAGCGTTCGATCTCGCAATGTCTCCTCGAGGTGATCACGAATAACGGCGGAGCGATCAGGCTCTACGAAAAGCTCGGATTCTCAACCGTCCGCGAGCTCGCACTCCTCCAGTGTGACGGCCAGATAAGACCCGCCGTGTCTGCAGCAGATGTTGCGATCCGCGATATTACCGACCCTGATTGGAAACTGATGACGTCATTTTGGGACGGCCG
>CAZMQR010000337.1:0-2979 GCA_964568325.1 uncultured Chloracidobacterium sp.
GTGATCGACGTGAACGAAGTAATCGCCGGCTTTTAGATCACGGAAATCAGAAATAAAGGCACCGAGTTTTGATTTGCGATTTGCGAATTTCGATTTGCGATTGGCCGTCGCTTCGGCCGTTTCGCCAAAGATATCGCTTTCGGCGTAGATGACGAGGTTTTCGCTTGGCAGCTCAAAGCCGCTCGAAAGGCCGCCGACCTTTACCGCGTCGAGCGGCAGATAAATGTCGTATTCACGCAGTATCTCGGCCACCCGCTCGGCCATGCCCGGCGTGCCGACAACGATCTGTCCCGAACGGTCAAACTCAGCCGCAAACGCCGGAACGTCACCATGAAACCGCCGCGTCGAGCGCGACTGGATGGTGATCTCGTTAGCCTTCTCGGCCGCCGAAAACAAGAACAAAGGCGCGCTGGACAGGGCAGAACCGCCTGCGTAAGCAGGTGGCGTGGCGCCCCCGACTGATTCAACGTTTGTCCCACGCTCGTGACTGCCACCCGCTAACGCGGGCGGTTCTGCCATGATGGCCATCTCTTCGTCGGTTTCGGCCGCGGTGCGTCCTAATGCACGCATCTCGACACGTTTTCGAGTTTCAAGCTGCGAACGCAACTGCTCCGGCGTCAGGAACAATTCGCCCGGCTCAAGAGCGACATCGCCCGCGTCGACCGTCGCCTCGTAATTCGCCTGCAAATGCTCATAGATACCGGTCAGGTTGTGCTCGACTGCGACGGGCTCGTCGATGACAAGTATGTGGTCTCTCAGATAGTCAAAAACACTGGCCTCGAGCAGCCTGACCAATGGCAGATGGAATTCCCAACCCGAGAACGTTTCGCCCTCAGCGGCGTGGTCGGTTCGGTCTTTCAGGTTTCGGCGAAACCGTTCGTCCGCGAACCGCTCGTCGGCGAAAAATGCCCAGTCCTTCAGGTCCTGCGGCGTCACGGCAAACTCACGCATCGGGGCGATCGAAACCTGCTTTAATTGCTCAACGGACAGTTGGGTATCTGCGTCAAACGTCCGGATCGAATCAACGGTATCGCCAAAGAACTCGATCCGGACCGGCATTTCGGCGTCCGGTGACCACACATCGACGATCCCGCCGCGCAGCGAGAATTGCCCCGGCCCGAATATCGGGTCCTCGCGGACGTAGCCAACGGCGGCAAGCTCCTCGATCAACTGCTCGGGCGGGAAGTCGGCGTCCCTGATGAGTTCTGCCCCGAGTTTCGCTATGGCCGATGGCCCGACCGTCTTTTGCACCAGCGAGCGGGCCGAAAGAACGACGAGATCGGCCGGTTGCTTGGCTAATTGCCAGAGCGACAACGCCCGCCGTTCATGCGTCTCGGCGTGTGGCGACGAGCCTGAATATGGATCTGTCTCAAACGACGGAACCGAGACGGTCTTGGGCCTTTGGTCTTCGGTCTTTGGAAGAAAGTGATCGAGGTCCGCAATCCACGTGTCGGCGTCGACATTTGTGTCCGTAACAACGGCAAACTGTTTACCCGTTTCAGCGGATAAGCGCGACAGGACGTACGCCTTTGCAGACACGGACGTTAGTCCGCTGAGGCTGATGGTACGTTCACCGTTATCGACCGAGCGTTTCAGCTGTTCAAACTCGCTTGCCACAAACACACATATCCGCAGAGAGCGGAGGACGGGGCAGGTGTCCGACCGTTCCCTTACGGTCAGTTTTATTGTGCCACATCGTAGATACGTTTGCCGCGTTTCGGCCACACAACTATAATCAGGGGTTCAGCTATGAGCATTCCGGAATTCAACGAGATCGTCGAGCAAAACGACCAGACAGCGGCACGCGCGGAGCATTTAGCGGCGTTGCGCGAGCTGGTCGGCAACGCCTACCCGAACAAGTTTGACCGCAGCAGCCTTACGGGCAGCGAGGATACGATCACGGCGATCAAGCGGTGGCAGCCCGTCGTCGATGTCGAACACGAGATGGCTATCGTCAAAGAAAGTTTGGCTGAGGGCGAGCGGCCACCTGCGGATATCAAGGACGCGTTCAACGAACGTCTGTTGGCGCTCGGCCGCGTTCGCATCGCCGGCCGGCTGACAACGCCGCCACGCGGGAATTTTGTCCACCTGACCGACGGCATTGGCAAGCTGCAGATCTATTGCAAGAAAGGGCAGTTCACTGTCGGAACGCAGGCTGCCAGCCTGCCGTCGTCCCCGACACTCGACGCCGATGATTCGTGGAAAGTGTGGCAACTGATCGACCACGGCGACTTTATCGGTGTCGAGGGCTACCTGTTTGTGACAAATACCGGCGAAGTTTCGGCCCATGTCGAGAAACTGCAATTTCTCGCCAAGGCAATGCTCCCGATGCCCGACAAGATGCACGGTATCGAGGACGCCGAGATCAAGCAGCGGCGGCGCTACGTTGACCTGATAGGTTCGTCGCTCGCGGTCGAGCATGAGGGGCTGACGACACGTCAGGTCTTTGAAATGCGTGCGCAGGTCATCTCGTCGCTGCGCCGCTTTCTCGAAGACCACGGCTATGTCGAGGTCGAGACGCCGATGCTGACGGCCAAGGCGACCGGCGCGGCGGCAAAGCCCTTCAAAACGCACCACAACGCCCTCGACATCGACCTTTACGCCCGCATCGCTCCCGAACTCTATCTCAAACGCCTCGTCGTCGGCGGTTTTGAAAAGGTCTATGAGCTAAACCGCAACTTCCGCAACGAAGGCATTTCGTTCAAGCACAACCCTGAGTTCACGATGCTGGAATTCTATTGTGCCTACATGGACGTGAACGGCATGATGGATTTTTGTGAGCGGTTGTTGCAGGAGGCGATCCGTCGAGCGACGGGCGGATTGGTCGTCGAGTATGAAGGGAACAAGATCGATTTTGGCAATTTTCAACGTGTGACGATGAATGAGGCGGTGGCGCGGGCAGGCGGAAACCCGAGCGGTAGCGAGGGTGCCCCAATGCGAGAAGATTCCGCGTCGGGCACCCTCCCTACAGGTCGGGTT
>CAZMQR010000338.1:0-2916 GCA_964568325.1 uncultured Chloracidobacterium sp.
GACACGCCGATTGTGAGAAGGGCTAAGATCAGAATGCCGATCCAGAGAATCGGGGGGGGTATGTTTTTTCATGGTTTTAGACTCCTTTTTTTGTAGCTCGAATGCGTGCATTCGAGGTTTGGGAAAACTCGTCCGGCAGGATCTCTCGCTAAGGTCCGTGGGAACGAAACAATAGACACCCCATGTCTTATGCGCCAACACTATATACTCGGTTCGTGCAGAATGCAACACCTCATCGCGAGCGGTAGCGACCGGATTCTTTGCTCTATATCTTTGGCGGGCGGCGGTGAAGGAATCCGGTCGCTACCGCTCCCGGTTCCGAATTGACACGGTCGGCCAGATAGGTCGTTTTCGGCGATACGCATGGCAGTGCTATCCTCACAGCATGGCCAAGCAACCGGCGAGCGTGTATGTGTGCCAGAGCTGTGGCTCGCAGTCGCGTAAGTGGCTGGGACAGTGTCCCGACTGCGGTGAATGGAACACGCTCGTCGAGGAGAGGTTTCGACCGTCGGCACAAGCCGCCGCCAGCGGGCGAGCGATCTATCCGAATTCGACGCCGGTCGCTTACGGGACGATCGAATCGCAGGACGACAGCCGGACGACATCGGGCATCGACGAGATGGATCGCGTGCTGGGCGGCGGCATTGTGGCCGGTTCGCTTGTGCTGATCGGCGGTGCTCCGGGCATCGGCAAATCGACCATCGTTATTCAGATGGCCGATAAACTCGGACGCAACGGCACAAAAGTTCTCTATGTGTCTGGCGAAGAATCCGAACGCCAGATCAAGATGCGCGGCGAACGCCTCGGCGTCGAGGCCGAGAATCTCTTCCTGCTCCCTGAGACCAACCTGCAGGGAATACTCGCTGAGACGGACCGCATGAAGCCCGACTTTGTGATCGTCGATTCGATACAGACGGTGTTTAGCGACCAGATCGAATCAGCCCCGGGCAGCGTCTCGCAGGTGCGCGAGGTGGCGGCGCAATTTATGCAGTTTGCCAAACGAACGGCGACGCCCGTATTCCTGACCGGCCACGTAACCAAGGAAGGTTCGATCGCCGGGCCAAAAACGCTCGAACACATTGTTGACACGGTGCTCTATTTCGAGGGCGACCGTCACCACAATCACCGCATCATCCGCGCGACCAAAAACCGCTTTGGGGCGGCCAATGAGATCGGCGTTTTTGAGATGACCAATGCCGGCCTCATCGCCGTAGGCAATCCGTCCGAGCTGTTCCTGCAGGAGCGGCCCGAGAACGCCACCGGCTCCGTCGTCACCGTCTGCATGGAAGGCACGCGGCCGATGCTCGTGGAGGTACAGGCGCTCGTTAGTGGCACAAAGTTTGGCTCAGGGCGCCGAATGACGCAGGGCTTTGATCAAAACCGCGCTTCGCTCTTGATCGCCGTGTTGGAGAAACGATTGGGCTTTCAATTGGCGGGTGACGACGTGTTTATAAACGTCGCCGGCGGAATGGAGATAGACGAACCCGCCGCCGACCTCGGCATCATCGCGGCCATTGCGTCGAGCTATCGCAATCTGCAAATTCCACCCGAAACCGCCGTATTTGGCGAGGTCGGCCTCACAGGCGAGGTCCGCGGCGTCCTGCAGGCCCAAGCTCGCGCACGCGAGGCGCAGACATTGGGATTTAAGAAACTTATCCTACCCGAATCCAATAAGAAAGGGCTCGAGAAACTGCTTGGAATGCGAGTCGTAGGAGTAAAAAATCTGGAGCAGGCGATGGACGAACTGTTTGGTTAAGCGGCCAGGAGGTGGATTACCCGTTCGACCTCGCTATTGATCCTGGGAATTGAAACTCCCTTACGCGCGGCTGTCTCAAGCCAAAGTCGTTCCACGACGGAAAGTTGGTCAAGGGTCTCGTCGATCGATTCGCCTTGAGCCAAACAGCCGGGGAGCGCCGGTATCTCCGCAACATACCCACCGTCGGGCGATGGGTAGGTAACAAACGGATATCTAAGATTGGTCATGTTCGTCGATTATTTCAAGTACGCGCTTTACGTATAGAACTTTAACACGATTTCGATGCGACGGGATAACAAAAACGATGTTGCCTTTCTGAAAGATATGATGGCTCCCCGATACGCGATCGAGCTCGAAACCTGTCGATTCAAGTGCCTTGCGCACGTCTTCGAACGTAACATTGTTCGGCCGCTGGCGAAGTTTATCGAGTAGCTTCTCTCGTTTAGTCACCAAGACAACTTATCAGATACCATCGTCCGCCGCCATGATCTTCGCAAGCATCGCATCGCGAACCTGGCGAATATCGCTGATCCGCGGGCTCGGGTCGTCTGCTACAAACGTCGGCGGGAGTTCGAATGGGTCGACCTGAAGCGGCACGCCCTCCTGATCTAGCTTGTAGGCGATTATTCGCGAGATCAGTTCCTGTTCAAATTCGGAGATATCGATGAACTTGACACCGATACCAGTGTGTTCAAACCGGTAGAGGGCCTTGCAGTGGAGTGGAAGAAAATTGCCGTTTGGCAACTGGATCTCCATACGGAATTCATCGCCGATGTAGATATTCTCTTCCCAGCCCGTAAAGCAGCCGCCGATCGAGATCTGCTGCAGCAGCGTCTCCTGCCTTTCGCCAAATTTTGAGTAGATAAACGCCGGTATATCCAGCGAAAAGCGGATGTGTTTTCGTTGATTTATCGACATCTGCGGCCGCGGCCCGGGCGGAACTTGGGCTGATTCAATTCTAGCCGCTAATAGCAAAAGGGCGCAACAGATAGTTGCTGCGCCACCGCGGTTCCGATACTGACAAGTTAGTTGTTGACGGCCTCTGCCTTACCGCAGTGCGTGTTGAACGCCTCGATCAGGGCCTCGGCTATCATCTGGGGCGGACGCCCTTCGAGGTCGCGACGCTCGAACATACCGACGAGCCGGCCGCCCTTGAGAAA
>CAZMQR010000339.1:0-2907 GCA_964568325.1 uncultured Chloracidobacterium sp.
CGATCGGGGCGACTTGTGCTCGCGTTTGCCCGGTCGAGGTCCTTTGCGAAGGTGCGTGTGTTGAGAAAACACTCATCAGCAAGCCAATCGAGATCGGGCGTTTGCAGCGATACGCAACGGATCATGCCTTGATCGGTGAGCGGCAGATTTTTACGAAAGGCGAATCGAACGGCAAGTCGGTCGGCATCGTCGGCTCTGGCCCTGCGGGGCTGTCGTGCGCAACATATCTCGCGCGGCTCGGCTATGACGTTACTATTTACGAACGTCGCGAGCAGGCCGGCGGCCTCGATACCTACGGCATGGCCGAGTACAAGATGCCGCAGGTTGTTTCGCTGTCTGAGGCAGAGCGCGTCGCGGCGATGGGCGTCGAATTTTATTTGAATACCGAGATCGTGTCCGGTTCGGAAGAGGCCATCGGTGCCGTCAATCGGGTCGGTATCGATCTGCTCAAACAGCGGCACGACGCCGTCTTTCTCGGTGTCGGCCTGGGAGAGACCAACACGCTTGGTATTCCCGGCGAAGACCTCGAAGGCGTTTACGACGCTCTTGCGTTTATCGAGCAGGTAAAGACGCGCGATTGGAAGTCTGTCCCGCTCGGGCGTCAGGTTGTCGTTATCGGAGCAGGCAACACCGCGGTCGATGCTGTAACGCAGGCTAAGCGGCTCGGTGCCGAAAAAGTAACGATGGTCTATCGCCGTAACGAGGCCGACGCGCCGGCATACGATTACGAGATGGAACTGGCCCGAAAGGACGGCGTCGAATTTCGCTGGCAGACCACGCCCGTCGAGATCGTCGGCGAAGGTCGTGTGGCCGCTTTGCGATGCACGACCGATGGCGGTGAGGTAACGATCGAATGCGAGCAGGTGATCAAAGCGATCGGCCAGCAAAAAATGGTCTCGTTTTTTGCCGATGTGATCGGCGTGACAGCGGACGATAAGGGCCGCGTCGTGACGAACGAGCGCATGCAAACATCCGATCCGAAAGTTTTTGCCGGTGGCGACTGTGCCAATGGCGGTGCCGAGGCCGTCGATGCTTCGCAGATGGGCAAGCTCGCGGCAACGGGCATTCACGAAGTATTGACGGGCGAGAAGATCGAGTTTGCCGGTGCCATTGTTCGAGACCCGCCAAAGGCACCGGTCGATCCGAATCCACATTAGTCGAGTTTGGGGCGGTGACTTATTCTGCGGGCGTCATTAAGTTTTGCGGTAAGATGTTGATTTATGGACATACTTCTCGAGAAAGCATGTGAACTTCCGATTCGGGAACGAATAAGACTTGTTGAAGATATTTGGGACAGCATTGCCGCCGAACCCAACGCGGTTGAACTCACCCGAAAGCAAAGGGACGAGCTTGAAAGAAGAATCGAGTATCACGACGCCAATCCTGGGGACACCGTGCCTTGGGAAGTAGTCAGGGATGAGGCACTAGCGCGCAAATGATGCCGTCGATCGAATTAGCTCCGGGTGCGCGCGAGGAATTTGACGAAGCTGCCGACTGGTACGGCAAACATGAATCAGAATTGAGATCCGAATTTATTACTTCGATCGACGAGACGCTCATTCAGGTCCGACGCCTGCCACTCAGTTTTCCTGTTGTGTACGGAAGCAATATTAGACGGGCTCTTGTTCGAAAATTCCCTTTCGCGATCTTCTTTAGGTACGAAGAAACCTGGATATATATTTATGCCATATTTCATACAAGCCGAAATCCGATGATTTGGCATGGTCGGATCGATTGAGACTAGTAACCTGAGCATCATGGCGGATCTTTCTATTAACTTCGCGGGCATTAGGTCGACCAACCCATTCTGGCTCGCAAGCGCGCCGCCGACGAATATGGGGTCGATGATCGAGCGGGCTTTTGACGCTGGTTGGGGCGGGGCTGTTTGGAAGACGCTCGGCGAGCCGATAACGAATGTATCGTCGCGGCTCGCGGGGCTTGACCAGGGAGCGTTACGTCTCATTGGCCTCAATAATATTGAGTTGATCACCGACCGACCGCTCGAGGTCAACCTAAGGGAGATGGCCGCGTGCAAGAAGAAATACCCGAATCATGCTGTCATCGCCAGCCTGATGGTCGAGTCGAAAAAAGAGGCGTGGCAAGAGATAACCAAACGGACGCAGGACACCGGTTGCGACGGATTTGAGTTGAATTTCGGTTGCCCCCACGGTATGAGCGAACGTGGTATGGGCGCGGCGATGGGCCAGGTGCCGGAATACACGTGCATGGTCACGGAGTGGGTCAAGGAGGTCGCCGAGATCCCTGTCATCGTCAAGCTCACGCCGAATGTTACACACATTCTGCCACCCGGAAAGGCGGCTCAGAACGGCGGTGCCGATGCAGTTTCTTTGATCAACACGATCAACTCAATTATGGGTGTCGATGTGGACACCATGATCCCGTATCCAAACGTCAACGGCATGGCCGCGCACGGCGGCTATTGCGGAACGGCGGTTAAGCCGATCGCGTTGAATATGGTGAGCGAGCTGGCGCGTGACGAGGAGTTCAATATTCCCATCAGCGGCATCGGCGGCATCAACACATGGCGCGATGCGGTCGAATTCATGTTGCTCGGGGCCGGCTCGGTCCAGGTTTGCACGGCGGTGATGCATTACGGCTACCGCATCGTCGAGGACATGATCGACGGGCTGAACAACTATCTGGACGAGAAAGGATTTGCATCCGTTAACGACATCATCGGCAAGAGCGTCGGCCGTGTTACCGACTGGGGCAACCTCGACCTCAACTATGTCGTCAAGGCCCACGTCAACGAGGAACACTGCATCCGCTGCAACCTTTGCTACGTCGCCTGCGAGGACGGCGCACATCAATCATTCGAATTCGTCGAATCCAACGGCCACCGCTACCCGCGCGTCATTGAGGCGGAATGCGTCGGCTGCAACCTAT
>CAZMQR010000340.1:0-2895 GCA_964568325.1 uncultured Chloracidobacterium sp.
GTCGAGGCCGCGGACGACGTTGCGGATGGGCAGGTTGAATTGCTCTATCGCAAACTCCGTCGAGCGGTTGAGAAAGACGAGCGTGCCGCCCGCCTCGACAAACTTCTTGAGAATCTCGACGCCCTCCTTGCCGACGCCGCCCGTGTACTCATCCGGCATCGCACCTTTTGCATTGCCGTTAAGGATCTGCGCGGCGGGTTGGTCGGGGAAGATGATGTGTCTATAAATGTGTACCGTCGGTGAATCCTTGCGAAGCAGCGCAGAAGGCTGCTTCTTCTGTCGAAATTCTCCACTTCTAATCTCTGTGGCAAGAATGTTCTCGTTCTCTGTACAAGGACCTCTATCCAACATCCAACGCGTCCATCCTTCGTCCATCGAAGGACTAAACGATCTAAATATCGCGGTCTTGTCGTAACCAAGGTGGCAGTCAGAAACCGCGTTGTAAGTTCGAACCTTATTAAGCCATTGCGGTTTAAATGGCGCGACGATTTCCTGAACGTCAAGGTTCAAAAGAAGCGGGAGTGTGTGACCAGTAACGTCATATGGCGGAATTGGGTTGCCATTCGCATCCTTTAAATCCGGATAAGCCTGTCGTTCCAAAAGTGCTTTTGCAAAAGCACCGTATGGTTGTTCGAGCGGAATAATTATCGATTCTGCCGGATAGGCCGAAGTCGAGTCGAAATAATTCACTTGGAGCACTTTCGTTTCGTTTTCGCCCTTAGGAAAGCCATATTGAACCATCCCGCGTTCCAATATCCTCTCTAGAATCCGAAAGTTATCGTCAATCTTCACGCGATAGCCGTAGATCTCGCCAATACGATTTCTCGGCCGCACCGCTTCCTTTCCGATCTCGTAAAACCTCGTCAGCCAACGCTCGCGGTTATCGGCGGCGTGATTCATTAGGGCGAAGGCGGCGGTGGTCATGTAGTCGGTGATATTTCTTAATTTCCATTCGCCGCCGCGCCAGACGGGGCCGAAATTGGCGGATTCGACTTTTGGGTCGTAACCGTCGTCTGCGGGGACGCGGAGGTCTTCGAACTTTTTGGTGACGGGCGTTGCGAGACGCGCCGAGGCGGTTTCGGACAAAATTCTCACGCCGCCGTGGTAGTGCGAATACGCTCGTGCGGGCGTCCATGCGTCGTAGGTTGAGTTGGTCGTGATGCCTTCGTAACCCATTTGCCGCATCTTCGCTGCCATCGCGTTGCCGAGCTCGGTATAGCCCTCGACGATCTGTTTTGGCACATTTGGCTCGACCGGCTGCATATATGGCGGCAGGAAAAGGCGTGCTCCGTTCTGGCCTTGTTGGTGGATGTCGTGGACGATCTGCGGGTGCCAGACGTTGTGGATCTTATCGACAGTCAATTGCGTCTCGACCTGCGTAAAGGCGTACCAGTCGCGGTTGTTGTCGTGGCCGACGTACTTGTGATAAAGCTCGGGTGGCTCGGTGCCTTCGTAGGGCGTGCCGAGCGTTTTGTCGTACCAGTTTTTTACGATGTCCACGCCGTCAGGGTTGAGCGACGGCACGAGAAGTATGATCGTGTTGTCGAGGATCTTTTTCACGTCCGCGTGCGGAGCTAGCGCAAGTTGATGTGCGATCAGCATTGACGAAAGCGTCGAACCGACCTCGGTTGAGTGAATGCCGCACGTAATCAAGACGATGGTTTTGCCCTGCTTTATCAACTGTCTTGCCGCTGCGTCACGGGCGGGCACGGGTGCCCGCGTTCCGACGATCTTGCGGGGGTCGGCGAGTTTGCCGTTGATCGCTTTATACTTTTCGAGTTGTTTCAGGTTCTCCGGCGATGAGATCGTCGCGTAAACAAATGGGGCTCCTATCGTGCTCTTGCCGATCTCCTCAAATATCACGCGGTCGCTCGCTGCGTCGAGCTGCTTAAAATAATCGACAACCTGCGCCCAGCTTGCCAGCTTCTTATCGTCGCCCGGCGTAAAGCCGAGGACGTCCTTGGGCGATGGGATCTGCGCAGCCGCTGAGAGAGCAAGAAACAGCACGAGAAGAAGTGTTTTCATGGTCTCAAGTGTAGAACATACACAGGCGGAAACACGACCGGTAGGAAGTGTGCCGGACGCGGCAGGATTCGGCGGGACACACTCGCTACCACTCGTGTTTCCGCCTGTCTGATTGCGTTTTTGGTTAATCCGCTGTAAATTGCTTTGCAGTAACTTTCCCCGTTCGAATCAGACCAAAACAGGAGACGAGATGAAGAATCCTTTTCTCGAGAACTTTCGCCCTTATATTCCGGACGCGTCAAATCTGCGTGAGCTGACGGCGTTTCCGCTGATCGTCGGCACGCTGCTTGGGGTCATCTTTGGCGCGTCGTCGTTGTATCTCGTACTCAAAACGGGCCTCACCGTGTCGGCTTCGATACCTGTCGCGGTAATAGCGATCACGCTGTTTCGCTTGCTGTCAAAGGCCGGTATGCGTGACGCAACGATCCTCGAGTCAAATATGATGCAGACGGCCGGCTCAGCGGGTGAATCCATTGCGTTTGGCGTGGGCGTGACGATGCCGGCGATATTGATACTGGGCTTTGACCTCGAGATCTGGCGCGTGACGCTCGTCGCAGTCCTGGGTGGGTTGCTCGGCATCCTGATGATGATCCCGCTGCGGCGCGCGTTGATCAAGGAGCAGCACGGATTCCTCAAGTACCCAGAGGGCACGGCATGCGCACAGGTGTTGATCGCCGGTGCGTCAAAGGAGTCTCGTGACGCTGCTCATGAGGGCGGCGGCGAGGCCGCATCGGACGACGAGGTGCTCCATCGCGGTAAGATCATTGCTGCGGGATTCGGGCTCGGCTTCATTTACAAGTCGGTGATGGACGTGTTTGCTGCGTGGAATCCTGAGCCCGGCAAAGACCTGCCCGACAACGTGCTCAAGGG
>CAZMQR010000341.1:0-2895 GCA_964568325.1 uncultured Chloracidobacterium sp.
AAAATAAACGGCTAAACAGCAAGAGTCAATCTGGTTTTTCAAGGAAACTCTGTGCTTGTTTGGCACGGAGTTTTTTGATTGGAGCGAAAGCGTCCGTATTTGATCCGTCGCTGCCCTAAATACGATGAGTAACCATCAACATGTTCATTATCTAAATGTTGACTTGGAAATGGAGTCCGAACAAGACTTACGGCCTCTGATCGACGAACTCGGCGACGAAGTGATGGTTCACTATCACGACAGGCTGGAGAACCATAATGATTTTGCCTCTCTTAGTGGGACAAACGTTGCATGTGGTGGAATCGGTGGAGACCCAGATGAAACCATTTCAGCTTTTTGCGATTTGATAGAAGGGCTTTCCCAAAATTCAAAGGATATTTGGAGTAAATGCTGCCAAAAGGAATTTGATATTGGATTTGAGAGTGGAAACATCGGCAAACAACTTGAGTTAAGATTGGAAAATGAAACTCTTAAGCGGGTTGTGGAATTGGGGGCAACGATTGAAATAACCGTTTATCCTCTGCCGAAAGTTATCCTCGGCCCGGAAGTTTAACGTATGAATCAATTCCTAGATCTGCTAAGCGAAAAGATGATCGTCTTCGACGGTGCGATGGGGACGTATCTACAGTCGTTGAATCTGTCGATCGACGAGTGGGGCGGGCCGGCGTTTGAGAATTGTTCTGAGAACTTGCTTTACACGCGGCCTGATGCGATCCGTGCGGTCCATACGGCCTTTCTCGATGTCGGCTGCGATGTGATCGAGACGAATAGTTTTGGCGGCAGCGAGGTCGTTTTGGCCGAGTTCGGCATAGCGGACAGGACCTACGATGTTAATTTCAGGGCGGCAGAGCTTGCTAAAGGTATCGCGAGCGATTATTCAACGCCGGACAAGCCGCGTTTCGTTGCCGGTTCGCTAGGGCCGGGCACCAAGCTGCCTACGCTCGGGCACATTAAATATCGGGACCTAAAGAAGGCCTACGCCGAGCAGGTGCGCGGGCTTGTCGACGGTGGCAGTGATGTCTTGATCGTCGAGACTTGTCAGGATTTGCTGCAGACGAAAGCTGCGCTTGCTGCGATCTTTGAACATTTTGAACAGGCCAAAGTCCGCCTGCCGGTGATCGCACAGGTGACGATCGAGGTTTTTGGCACGATGCTAAACGGCACTGAGATCGGTGCGGCGTTGACTGCGCTTGAACCGTTTCCGATCGATGTGATCGGCATGAACTGCGGCACCGGGCCAAAGCACATGACCGACAGCTTTCGCTATCTATGCGAAAATTCGCCGCTTCCGGTAAGTGTCCTGCCCAACGCCGGGCTGCCTGAGGTGCGTGACGGGGCTCAGCATTACGACGAAACGCCGGAGACCTTTGCGGCCCAGGTCGAGCATTTTGCAAAGGATTTTGGCGCGAATATCGTCGGCGGATGCTGCGGGACGACGCCGGAACATCTTCGCCAGGTCGTCGAACGTGTTGGCGGCCTGTCGCCGAAACAGCGGGACGCAAAACTCGTACCGTCGGCTTCGTCGATCTATTTTCAACAGCCTTACACGCAGGACGCATCATTCCTCATCGTCGGCGAGCGCGTCAACGCTTCCGGCTCGAAAAAGATGCGTGATCTGCTCGACGCCGAGGATTGGGATGGCCTCGTCAATCTCGCCAAGTCGCAGGAGAAAGAAGGTGCTCACATACTCGACGTCAACGTCGATTTTGTCGGCCGCGACGGCGTTGCTGATATGCACGAATTGGCATTTCGGCTCGCAACGAACGTCAAGATCCCGATAATGTTCGACTCGACCGAGTGGGAAAAGATGGAAGCCGGTCTCGAACACGCCGGCGGCAAATCGATTCTCAACTCGACGAATTACGAGGACGGTGAGCCGCGTTTTCTCAAGGTTTTGTCGCTTGCAGAGGAATACGGCGCCAGCGTTGTCATCGGTCTGATCGATGAAGAAGGAATGGCTCGCACCGCGGAGAACAAGCTCAGGATAGCACGCCGCGCATACAAACAATTTGTCGATAGCGGTATGCCCGCTCACGATATTTTCTTCGACCCGCTGGCGTTGCCGATCTCGACCGGTATCGAAGAGGACCGAGCAAACGCCGCTGAAACGATCGCGGCGATAAGACAGATTCGCGCCGAAATGCCCGATGCGAATATCATTCTCGGCGTGTCTAACATTTCGTTCGGCTTGTCGCCCGCAGCCCGCGTCGTTTTGAATTCGGTGTTCTTGCACGATTGCGTTGAGGCGGGAATGAACTCGGCGATCGTCAACGCGTCGAAAATTTTGCCGCTCATTCGTTTTAACGAGCACGAGATCGACACGGCTCGCGACCTGATCTACGACCGGCGAAAATTCGACGGTGATGTTTGCACTTATGATCCGCTGGGCGAATTCACGAGGCTTTTCGAGGGCAAAACGGCGCAGTCGATAAAGCCGGATATTTCAAACTTGCCGGTTGAAGAGCGTTTGAAAGAGCACATCATCGAAGGCGAAAAGATCGGCCTCGAAGACTCGTTGAAAGAAGCTCTCGACAAATATCCGCCGCTAGATATCATTAACAATATTCTCCTCGACGGGATGAAAACCGTCGGCGATCTGTTTGGCAGCGGCCAGATGCAATTGCCGTTCGTGCTGCAATCGGCGGAAGCAATGAAGGCTGCTGTGAAATTTCTCGAACCGTTTATGGACCGGGTCGAAGGCATCGAAAAGGGCACGCTCGTGCTCGCGACCGTCAAAGGCGACGTTCACGACATCGGCAAGAATCTCGTCGATATCATCCTCACAAATAACGGCTACAAGGTCGTCAACCTCGGTATCAAGCAGCCGATCGATGACATCCTGCGGGCGGCCGACGAGACAGATTGGGACGCGATCGGCATGAGCGGCCTGTTGGT
>CAZMQR010000342.1:0-2894 GCA_964568325.1 uncultured Chloracidobacterium sp.
TTTCACGATCGGGCTGGCGAACGGCAGTCTTCGTGAACGCGCCACCCGCGAGGCGAATGTAGGGGCCGAGATCATGTTTCGCGCGTCGGGCAGCATGGGCCTGACCGGTGCCGATGTGTTGCGGCTGCCCATTTCGCTCGGTGCCGACCTCGAGAAGGTTGACGGCGTCAGGGCTGTGGTCCCAATAGGCCAGAACAGCGTAATGGCGAACGAGACAACGACGGGCAATCGCCTGATCGACGGCATTCCGTTTGACAAATACGCTGAGATATCAGGGCTCGAGGTGGTCGAAGGGCGAAAGTTCGTCGATGGCCGGGACGAGATGATGACCGATCCGACGTGGCTCGAACGTCGAAAAAAGAAGGTCGGCGACAAGTTCCAGATCTACGAACGTGATTTTGAGATAGTCGGAGCCTATGAGCCAAGCGCCGGCGCACGCGTGAAGATACCCCTCACGACGATGCAGGCCCAGTTAGGTGCTGATAATTTGGTGTCGGCCTTCCTGATCAAGGTCCAGCCGGGCCGCACGCCGCAGGAGGTAGGTGATCTGCTGCATGCCAGGTTTCCTGATAATCAGATAATCCTGACGAGCGAGCTTGAGGAACTCTACATGCAGGGCGTGCCTGCCCTGAACGTGTTTCTGGACGTCGTCGTCGGTGTGGCCGGCGGGATTAGCGCATTGATCATCCTTTTGACCATGTACACCACCGTGACGGAGCGAACACGCCAGATCGGAGTTCTTAAAAGTCTCGGTATGTCGCGTTTTGGCATCGCTATGACCATCGTCAAGGAAGCCCTTCTCATCAGTCTTGGTGGTGTCATTTTCGGAGTGCTTGCGACCGTCTTACTGCGAGCGGCGACTGCGAAATGGACATCTCTCACGGTCGCGATCGAGCCTCAGGTGGTGGCAACGGTCGTGGTTGTCGGCCTCATCAGCGGCGTGATCGGCGCCTTGTATCCCGGGCTGCGGGCCGCCCGGCTGGACGCCGTCGAGGCCCTCAATTACGAATAGCCCGACAGGTCGTTCTCAAAAAAACTCCCAAAGTTCTCGAAAACTTGATCGGTTTGACCTACAATGATTCAACCCGGTATTCGTGTGACGAATTCTATCGCAAGGTTGTTTCTGTGTGCTATCGTGTCGGCCTTTCTGGCTGCCGGGCTAAGGGCGCAGACTGAGGGGGCAGGCACCTTTCGTGTCGAGAAGGTCCCGGTCGATGGCGGGGCGGAGATCATTACCATATTTGCCAAGAGCGGCATCCTCATCGGTGACGGCAGCGAATATGGATCGCAGGAACTGCCGATGGTGAGCGTCTTGCGAGACACGCTGGGCGATCAGATAAGCGAGAACGATCGGCTCCGCTATGTCTGGATGCACACGTATTCGAAACCAAGTTTTTGGCAGCGTTTCGCCGGGTCCGTGCCGTTTCTTTATACGCGTACCACCGGCCGCTCGAAGGTCTCAGGGCCACCGCCGCCGCTCGTCGATATGCAGCGGTCGAACAAGGCATTGTGGGACCAGATCTTCTGGTCGGTCTTTAAGAGGATCGTGAGGAGTGAGTTTGGCCTTGGCGGCAAATCGGTTGTCTCGCAGTATTACAAGAACTCTCGGGATCATCGGCGAACGGCCGTCGCGAGCGCCTTAACCATTCTTGCCCTGTATCAGTCGATCGAAAAAGACAAGCTGCTGACCGAGGCTGAACTAAAAGACATTCAGGCGCGGCTTTGGCTAACCGATAAAAGTCTCGGATGGCACATGCAGGATGAGACGCTGAATCGCGTTTACGAGCGCGAGATGACGAGGGTCAAGTCTGAGCGCGGCACCAATTGGGAGCTGCTTCGCCAGTATGCTGAGGCCCAACGGCTATATTTTGATCCGATAGAGATGGCCGACGGTGAGGCAAGGCATGCGATGGTGTGGGTTGCTGCGGACGACCTGGTTGAGTACTCGGGCCGGAGGTTTGACTCGCGATTTCTTAATATCGCCAGCCCGTGGAACGACGGCCGGCTCAGAAAGTGGAAAGGCTACACGCAGACGTGGTGGTTTGACGGCGAGAATCGGGTTGTCGATGCCGGTACTCAGGGTGCCCGGGAACGCACAATGATACCGCTAGCCCTTTATGGTCTCGATAATCCCAAGATACCGGTGATACTTATCGATTTTCGCGACGGCGGGAATCCTCGCCGCCGTGAGATCAGCCGACGTGTTTTGAACGACGTGACGAACAATGTGTTGGCGATATCGAAGTTCAGCAGTATTCCGTATTTTGTCGGACGATATATTTATGACTATACGACCGGAAAGCGCGGCATGGACCTTAACGGGGCCTCGCGACAGCGATCGTATGCTCAATTGAAGATGCTGCTGGCCCTTGAGCACAGCCTCGACGATGGCCTCGAAGATGAATTGATCGATCGGATAGAGCGGGCGTCGATCAATCCTATGGAGAACGACGCCGTCTCGCAGGTCAAGATCGCCGGCCGTCAGTATCAGAATCTAATGGCATACGCCCGCAGGCCCGACGGGCTGCCGGCAAAGCTGATACGCGATCGTCGCGAAGAGATGGTCAAGCTTGCGCACGGCTCGAAAGAGCGGCTCATGTTCTCGCTGGCGAGCCTACTCAGCCTCGGCATATATCGACATCGCGAAGATATCACGCCCGAAATGCTGGCGAAGATGAACATTCGGCGACAGCTTGAGCACCACGAGCGAGTGCTGATCGAGACGGCTTACAACTCATCTGATCCCGAGATCGACAGTGATGCCGCCGCGGTGCGGCAAGCCTTGCAATTCGTAGCCGAAAATGGTGCGTCCGCAAGGGGCAAGACGAGCCGCGCGCTGGCTAAGATATTCCGTATCGCGCCGGACGACGCAATGCGTTCGTCGGCCCTGGCCG
>CAZMQR010000343.1:0-2891 GCA_964568325.1 uncultured Chloracidobacterium sp.
CGCATCGACCACATCTGGGCGTCGCCCGCGTTGGCCGAACGCTGCATCGATTGCTGGATCGACCGAACGCCCCGCGGCTGGGAAAAACCGTCCGACCACGCGCCGGTGATCGCGGAATTTAGCCTTTGAGGCGCCGTGTCCAGCCGACTAGGGCAACGAGCATCTTGCGGATGTGTTCGCGTGTTTTCTCGTCTGTTAAGCGTCCGTCTGTGTCGAATTTGTCGGCCGCGTGGCCGATCATGACCTCGGGCCTGTTGAGCGGATGCATATCCAGAAAGACCATGACCTGCCTGAGGTGATACTGCATACGGGCAGTGGCGATACCACCGATCGAGGCTCCCATGATCGCCGCCGGTTTGCCGTCCCAAGCGTTGTCTGTGTATGGCCGCGAAGCCCAATCGATGGCGTTCTTTAACACACCCGGGATCGAGTAGTTGTATTCTGGCGACGAAAAAAGGATCGCGTCCGCCTCGCGTATCTTCGCCTTGAACTCAATTACATTCTGCGGGGGCGGCTCGTCCATATCCTGATTGAATCCCGGCAAACGGTCGATCGAATAGATCTCGATCCCTGCGTCATCCGGGCATAATTCAACGGCCGCCCTAAGGGTGCCGGTATTATACGACGCTGCCCGCAGGCTGCCTGAAATGCCCAATATCCTGACCTTATCGTTCATGGCATCGTTGTCCCTCCGACCAATAATGACTCCTATTCTATCGCATAAAAACCTTGTATACTTAACCATCGGCTTATGGACGTCCGAAAGGCCATTCTCATTTTCGTTGGCACGGTATGTGTCGGACTCGGCCTGTTGGGCATGTTTCTGCCGCTGCTGCCCACGACCGTTTTCCTGCTGATGGCGGCCTATTGCTACTCAAAAAGCTCCGACCGATTCTACAACTGGTTGCTGACGAACCGCTATTGCGGCTCTTACATCTCAAATTACCGATCAGGCCGCGGCATCTCGCTTCGGCAAAAGGTCAGCACGATCACGATCCTGTGGGCATCGATCGGCCTCAGCATCTGGCTGATGGACGGAAAACTCTGGGTGTCACTGCTGCTGGCCGCGGTCGCGGTCGGCGTGTCCATTCACATTCTCTGGCTCAAGACCTACCGGCCCGCGATCGAGGCAGCCGAGATACATCCGGCCGACGAGATCGCTTAGCTCGGCATGAGACCAACCACGAATGAAAGATGATCGGCAAGGGGCAGCTATATACCGCCAGACGGCTAGACGACCTGCATGATATCGGCGAGCGGCTTGCGCGAGATGTCGGGAACCCGAGCCTCATCGGCCGGATAGCCAACAGGGATCAGAACGAAAGGAACTTCATTTTTCGGCCTGCCGAGTATCTCCTGTAAGAATTTCATCGGGCTTGGCGTGTGGGTGAGTGTCGCCAGGCCGATGTTGTGCAAGGCGGCAAGCAGCATTCCGACGGCTATGCCAACAGATTCCTGTGAATAGTATGTCGGCTCGGTTTCGCCGTCTTCGGTGACCGAGTTGATGCGAAAGACCGCGATCAGATACGGCGCCTGCTCAAGAAACGGCTTGTGCTCGTCGGTGCCCAAAACAGCGAGCCGCCGGAGCCATTTCTCGCTCATTCGGCCGTGATAGCTCTCATGTTCTTCTTTCTCCGCCGCCTCGCGGATCTGCCTCTTGATCACTGGATCGCGCACGACAATAAATCGCCACGGCTGCATGTTCGCCCCCGACGGCGCGGTGCCCGCCGTCGCGATGGCTTGTTCGATAAGGCTGAGCGGAACATCCCGTGTCGCGTATTCACGCACCGTCCGGCGGCGGCTGAGCAGCTTGAAGAACTTCGCCGCCCGTTCAGCTTGAGCAGCTTCAGGGATCTCAACAAAATCTAATGGAATGAAGCTAGGCGATGGAAAGGTCATCGTTTACGAAGTTCTTGAATTCTCTTGAGCAGCTGTGGCAGCATTTGCGATGTCTTAAGCAGCGAACCGCTGGCAAACTTTGTCGCAAACGAGCGAAAGGCATCGACACCGGCCTTTGAGTATGGCATCCACCATGCGTCGGGCACGATCGCAAACTTATTTATGTGGATGTGCTGCGGCTGGACGAGTTCCAACAGGCCGAACTTACCGTGAGTGCGGCCGCGGCCTGAATTCTTAAATCCGCCCCACGGCGTCTGGCCTATACCGTGTGTATAAAGGACCTCATTGATACAGACTGAGCCGGCCTCGACCTGTCGGGCGACGCGTTCGCCGCGTGCGAGGTTCTTCGTCCAAACACTCGCCGTCAGGCCGAATTCGCTGTCGTTGGCCAGAGTGATAGCCTCTCCTTCCGTTTTGAACGTCGCTATCGGCAGTGTCGGGCCGAAGGTCTCTTCCTGCATCGCGCGCATGTCATTGGTGACGCCAGTGATGACTGTAGGCTCGTAAAATAGCGGAGCGGAAACACTCTTGTCTCCAACGGCCGTTCCGTCACCGCCGTTGTCCGTTCGCCCTCCGAGCTCATTGGGGACAAGAGTATCCCCGCTCCGGCGGCCGCCGGTTGCTATATTTGCCCTGTCGCGGCGAAATTGCTCGACGTGGTCCTCGACGATCTTGATCTGCCGCTCAGACGACATCACCGCAACAGAAACGGTCGGATCGTCGCCCTTGCCGACCTTCAATCGCCTTGTCAGGCCGACGATCTTGCCGGTCAGTTCGTCCGCGACCGATTCGTGGATGTACAGCCGTTCGACAGACGAACACGACTGGCCGGCATTGCAGAAGGCACCCCAAACGGCAGCTTGAGCCGCCAGGTCGAGGTTTGCATCGTCAAAGACGATCATCGGATCCTTGCCGCCGAGTTCGAGCACCACCGAGGTCATGTTCGGGGCCGTGGTGGCGAGAATTTTCTTCCCCGTCGCGACCGAGCCGGT
>CAZMQR010000344.1:0-2867 GCA_964568325.1 uncultured Chloracidobacterium sp.
GCTGTCGTCTATCAGGTTTTCCGGTCATTGCTGTCGGCGGCATCACAGCGGACAATGCGGCCGATGCCGTATCTGCCGGTGCTGCCGGAGTTGCCGCGATCCGGGCAATGAATGATCCGGCAGAGTTGGCCGCTATCATGGAGATGATCCGTAAATGAGCGCGTCGTGCCAAAAGCCGCCTGTCTGCCTCACGATCGCCGGACTTGACCCTTCGGGCGGTGCAGGGATCATCGCTGATATCAAGACATTTGCACGGTTTGGCTGCTTTCCGACGGCCGCGATCACATCGGTGACGTTTCAAAACACGACGGGCGTTTTTGGGGCCGTTCATCAAACGCCGGAATCGGTTCGCCGTCAGACGGAGGCGGTGGTGGACGACCTTGACGTGGCCGCCGTCAAAACGGGCATGCTGCCGACATGCGAGATCATCGAGGCGGTTGCATCGATGATCTCGGAACGCAAACTTAGGAATGTAGTCGTCGATCCTGTCGTTCGCTCGACCTCAGGCTACGATCTGATCGACGATGATGCTCTCAGGGCATTGACCAAACATCTGTTCCCACTAGCCGACGTGATCACGCCGAATCTGCCCGAGGCCGAACGCATTGCGGACATGGTGATACGCTCAGAGGCTGACATCGATCACGCTGCCGAAATGATGCAGCGGCTCGGCGCACGAAATGTCCTGATAAAAGGCGGACATTTTGAACCGGGCGGCAATGACCGAAAGGCGAAGGATTTTTTATTCTTCGACGGCGAGAGGCATGTACTCAACGCCGACTATATCGATACCACCGCAACGCATGGGACGGGCTGCACGCTGGCGGCCGCCATTGCGGCCAACCTCGCCTGCGGCCGGACGCTCGTCGATTCAGTGCGGGCCGCGAAGAACTTCGTGACCGAAGCGATCCGCACCGCTCCGCATTTGGGCCACGGGAATTCGCCGATCAATATCTGACTATTTTGCAGGTGTGAAGATGGTTGGTGACTGGTAGGTCACACCAAAAATGAATCCGCTCCGCGGGCTGTACTTCGTCAGGCCGAAGGCCGCAGCGGTATCAAATCTGAGTCCCGACGCCCGCACCTGGGCCCCGACTCGGAATTGGCCGACGCTCTCGGTCCCAAGCGGCACCGTTCCACCGCGGGTATTCAAGCGGCCATTGACCTCGCTGACAATGTTGACGTGGTTCGTCGCGCGAAAGATGCCGGCTACTCCATAAAGCACCAGATCGTTCTGTGTGAATCGTTCGATCGGTGCCGTCATGATGACCATGCCCAAATTGCCGATCGCGGTGAATCTGGGCACTTTCCCAACGTAGCTGCCAAACTTTTTCTGGGCTATTATCTTGCCAAAGATGTTGATCTGATTCGTGCCTATACCGCGGGCCTGGTTGGTATTTGGCATCTGATAGCCAAACTTAAAACCGATCGCCGGAAGCTTCTTGGTCTCGTTTCGCAGCTTGATCTTGGCCGAAAGCGTAAAATCATCAAAGTCGCTGGTCGAGTTGCCCGAGATTGAAAGCGGTATCGCCGACGGGCCCTGAGAGTTGATCGCCAAATAGGTGCGAAGAGCTCCCTCGATCTGAAATTCAACATTTGGCGCAAAACCCGTCCGCAGCCGGATATCGCCAACGCGGCTCAGATCACCTGTCAGGCCCGACAACGGAAATTTGGCGTTCTGAAAGAAATCTACGCCCGCTCCGATCTCTATCGCCCCCGGCGGAGTGATATCGATGTCGTCCGTGAGCAGCGGCCGCTGTTGCGCGGACGCGACGGCGACAGAACCGATCACGGCGACAAGAGTTAGGAGCAGACGCGGCATTTGACTCATTCTGGCATCAAAAGGGCTGTTTGTAAATCCGTTTCCGAGGGTTGCAACTCCGATTTGCAGAACGGATCACATCACGGCAAAATCAATGTAGTGATCGCCCGACGTTTTTTGATCAGCGGCCTTGTGCAGGGCGTAGGATTTCGTTTTTTTGTGCAGCGCTCGTCTGCGCGACATCAGGTGCGAGGTTATGTCAAGAATCTTGTAGATGGCCGTGTCGAGGTGGTAGCCGAGGGCAACGAGCGCGCTGTCGATGCATTTCGGCTTGATCTGGGAACTGGGCCGGTGTATTCGCGGGTTTCCGGCGTCGAGGAGATCGTCATCGAGCCAAGCGGTTTATATTCAACATTTAGGATCGAACGTTAACAAATGGAACATCTCAAGAACCTCATTCGCGAAGTGCCTGATTTTCCGAAGCCGGGCATTAATTTTTATGACATCACCACGCTCCTGCTCGACCCTGACGGGCTCAAGAACACGATCGACGGCCTCGTCAGCGAGATTCCTGACGGCAAGATCGACACCGTCATCGGCATCGAATCGCGTGGTTTTATCTTTGCGCCCTCGATCGCATACCAGATCAATGCGGGATTTGTGCCGGTCAGGAAGCCAAAAAAGCTGCCATCCGAGAAGGTATCGGTCTCATATGACCTCGAATATGGCCAGGACACGCTCGAGATGCACAAGGACGCAGTCGGCCACGGCCACCGCGTGCTGATCGTCGATGACCTGCTCGCGACCGGCGGCACGGCCCGTGCGGTTGCCGACCTCGTCGAGAGCGTCGGCGGCCGGGTCGCAGGCCTCTTGTTTGTAGTAGAATTGGACTTTCTCGGCGGCCGCGACAAACTGTCGTCCTACGACGTCAGGTCGCTGATACATTACGACTCATAGGATTTGCCAATGTCGATTTGCGAATTTGTGAAAGATCAAGAATTCGAAATTCGACATTTGAAGATCGCAAACTTCCGGGTCCCGTAGCTCAGCTGTATAGAGCGTCCGCCTCCTAAGCGGAAGGTCGGTGGTTAGAATCCACCCGGGA
>CAZMQR010000345.1:0-2854 GCA_964568325.1 uncultured Chloracidobacterium sp.
TTGTCAAAGGGAATGCCCTGTCTTTTCGCGACGGCCAGATACAGGCACAGGAGCGTCGATGCGGTCGCGTTTATCGTCATCGATGTTGTCACCTGATCCAGCGGGATCCCTTCGAAGAGCGCTAGCATATCGTCCAAGCTGTCGATAGCCACTCCGACCTTGCCGACCTCACCCGCGGCCAGCGGATCGTCACTGTCGAGGCCGATCTGCGTCGGCAGGTCAAACGCGACACTGAGGCCGGTCGTGCCTTGTGAGAGCAGATATTTGTACCTTTCGTTGGATTCGTCAGCGGTCGCAAAGCCTGCGTATTGCCGCATGGTCCAGAATCTGCCGCGATACATATTTGAGCGAACGCCTCGAGTGTAGGGGAATTCGCCGGGCGCACCGATGTCCCTTTCGTGATCGACGGCGTTCGTCTTGTCAGGCGCAAAATCGGCCGGAAGGTCAATCCCTGAGGAGGTTTTGAACGATGAACGACGCTCAGCCATGCGGGTTGATTATACCATTCGGGGGTAGCGATCAGAGCCAGTAGCCACGGAAGTGCTGGTCCGTTTCCATTGTCGGACGTTTTGTGCTAAACAAGATAAGTCCCGTTTTCGAAAACTGTGAGTTCACCAGCCGAGTCGGTGCCGCTGGGCACCTATTACCGCAAGGGCGATACTGTGACGGTGACGATCGAAAAGATCGTGCCGCGCGGCTTTGGGCTGGGCTTTGTGGGGAATCTCACTGTTCTGGTGCCATTGGTCGCGGTCGGCGACACGGTGCTCGTTAAGATCCGCGAGTGCAAAAAGCGGCTGGCCTTTTGCGAGATAGTCGAGATCAAGCGTTCGGGCCCTGCGCGAATACCTGCTCCGTGTCCGCAATACGGCGTGTGCGGCGGTTGCGACTTCCAGCATCTCGGCTATAAGGCCCAACTCGAAGCCAAAGTTAGCATCCTTCGCGACTGCCTGACCCGGATCGGCAAGATCGAGTTTGACAGCGAAATTCCAATAGTAGGCAGCCCGCAGGAATTCGAATACCGTTCGCGTGCCCGCTGGCACCTGGACACAAGGAGGCAGGCATTCGGCTATAATCGGCGTGATTCTAACGATGTCGTCGATATCGGTTCCTGCCCGATACTGACGCCGGGGATGCAATCCACGCTCGACTATTTGCGTCTCAGCACGGACTGGGCGGCGCTCAAGAACGGTCAGAGCGAGATCGAGGCCGTCAGCGGCGAGGGCGGGCGTATTTCGACTCATTCGCCGGATCTCAGGGCTGAGGCGGCAGAGATCGATATCGAGCTCGCCGGAGAAACATACGCATATTCGGCCGAGACGTTCTTTCAGGCAAATCGGTCGCTGATACCGAAGTTGATCGAAACGGCGATCGGCTCAGCCTCCGGCGGCACGGCGATCGACCTGTATTGCGGAGTCGGATTGTTCTCAGTGCCGTTGGCAAGGCGGTTTGCGAAGGTGACCGGCGTCGAGGGAAACTGGCGGTCGATCAAGTTCGCAAGAAAGAACACGGAAACGGCCCGCCTCGATAACGTCGAACTCGTCCATCGAAGTGTCGAGCAGTTTCTCACATCCGGGAAGAAAAAGAGCGCCGATTTCGTCCTGCTCGATCCGCCACGAACGGGGCCCGAGAGCGGTGTCATCGCCGGCATCGTCGAGATGCAGCCCGATCACATTTCATACGTCTCCTGCGAACCATCGATCCTTGCCCGCGACCTGCGGCAACTGTTGGATAGCGGTTATGCGATTCGGTCGCTCAACGCATTCGACCTGTTCCCGCAGACACATCACGTCGAAACGGTCGTTCAGCTTGGCCGCCAATAGCCAATGGCCGCGCAACTTTTCGGTCAGGATATCGTTCTTTAGCTTGTTGGAAGATATTCGACAGATTAAATTGTCTTTATGCCACGAAAAAAGAGCGAGTCGCTCGAACCGATCAAACCCCGTTCTGTTACGTGCCGGTATTGCGGCCAAAAGAATGCCGTTAAGGATGACTACAAGGCGCGTGACGCCAATTGCGGACGCTGTAAGCTGCCGCTGTCAGACGAACCTCACAAGAAGTTTTCGCAACTAGGCAAGAACGATTACATTCATCCGGCCGATGCGAAGGCGATGGCGGCCCTAAAGGCGATCCCGGGCGTTGATTCGGCGCTGAAGAAGCTGCTTGCATGGACCGGTGAGTCGGCGATCCGCATTTCGTTTATGGCATCGGCGGTAAAGGTGACGCCGAAGCAATGTCCCGATCTCTACGCAAAGCTCGAGGTCGCGTGCAATACGTTGGGCGTCGATCTGCCTGACATGTATGTCCAGCAGAATCCGATCGTTAACGCGTTTACCGGAGGTGTCGAGAAGCCGATCATCGTGCTCCACTCCGCCTTGGTCGAGAGGCTCAATGATGAGGAGACACTGGCCGTGATCGCTCACGAGGTCGGGCATATACACTCGGAGCACGTTCTGTATATCACCGCGGCAAGGCTGATCGAGTTTCTTCTGAACCGGTCGATCGCTGCATTACTGCCTGGCTCTGAGATCATAAAGCTCGTTGTCAGCCTCGGTATTGCGAGCGCGTTATTGGCTTGGGCGAGACGAGCGGAATTGTCCTGCGACCGGGCAGCCCTGCTCGTAACACAGGACGAGCATGTGATCGGACGGACAATGATGAAGCTCGCCGGCGGAACATTTGCCTCAAAGATCGATTACGACCTGTTTCTCGAGCAGGGACGCGAATTCAAGAAGCAATACGACGAGAGCCGCTTGGACAGGTTCTGGGCGGATGTGATGAATTCCGGCCTTTCGCATCCGTTCCCGATATGGCGCGTCGCAGAGGTCATTGAATGGGTCGAAAGCGGTGAATATGA
>CAZMQR010000346.1:0-2851 GCA_964568325.1 uncultured Chloracidobacterium sp.
TGAAACCACTCCGATGCGCCCTTCTTTGTGAATATGGCCGGGCATGATGCCTATCTTGCACTTTCCGGGCGTGATGATGCCCGGGCAGTTCGGGCCGATCATCCGCGTCGGCTTGTCACGCAGGAATTCGTGCGCCTTGACCATGTCGGCGACCGGAATGCCCTCGGTGATGCACACGACTACGGGAATTCCCGCGTCGGCAGCCTCCATGATCGCATCGGCGGCGAATGCCGGCGGGACGTAAATCACGGACGCATTCGCCCCTGTCTCGCGAACAGCATCGGCTACGGTATTGAATACCGGAACGCCTTCGTGCGTAGTGCCGCCTTTACCGGGCGTGACGCCGCCTACGACGATTGTGCCGTAATCACGCATCTGCAGCATGTGAAACGTGCCTTCTTTGCCCGTGATTCCCTGAACGATCAGGCGTGTATTCTTATCAACTAAGACAGCCAAAATGAGTCCCTCACTTGAATAAACTGAAGAAAAACAAAGGCAAAGTATAGCACGGCATATCGCCGTCCGCACATTGCCTTGGGGTACGTTTACGCCGGCAGGCCGACCGACCTCAGGTTAAAAAATCTTCTTGACATTTACGCATAGTTGTCTTATCCTTGCAACATGCGATTCGGCCAGATGACGGGACTGCACTCACCGATCTGTCCGACAGGTGTCCGACAGATGCATTTTTTGCGCGAAACACTGAAACAAACCGCACAATGGCGGCATAACATAAGCATTCGCAATGGTTTACGGTGTTTCAATGGAATTGAAACAAACATGAAACATGCGTAATTTGTGCCACATTGTGGCGCAAAGGAATTTCAAAACTAAACTGAAACTTTCCTGAACAAAACTGCGGCGAAACACGTTTTTAGGATAGCCACCGCTAAGGATTGCTCGATCGATGCGACAGATCTATTCATTCTATTCTGATGCCTTCTGGATCGCCCTAAAGTCGATCATGGAGCATAAACTGCGGGCGTTTCTCACGCTGATCGGGATCATTATTGGCGTCGCGGCAGTGGTCGTCGTGGGGGCATCGATCAGCGGGCTTAAGACATATGTCGTGGATACGGCCGCAAAGATCCTCGGTGCAAATCACTTTATGATCACGCGGATGGCGTCGATGGGCCGAATGGCAGACGAGGAATGGGAACGCAAGAACCGCCGAAATAAGGACATCAACTGGACCGAGTATGAGTATGTAAAGGCCAACTGCCAGCTCTGCTCCGAGGTTGGCGCTCAGATGAACGGGAACGTGACGATCACGCAGGATGGTATCGAAATGGCCTCGGTTCGCGTGCTCGGCGTTACGGCCAACATGGCCGATATTGAAGACAAGACGATCACCGAGGGCCGTTTTATGACCGATGGCGAATCGACGCGTATCAGCAATATCACGGTCATCGGCACGGATATCAAGGAAAAGTTCTTCCCGAACGGTTCGCCGCTAGGCCGACAGATAAAGGTGCAGGGCGTTCCGCTTACGGTAATTGGTGTCGAGGGCAAACGCGGCTCGTTCTTTGGTGATTCGCAGGATCGGAATATTTACATTCCGATCACTCTCGCCGGACAGATGTTCACTCGGACCGGCGGAATGCAGCTGCACGGAAAGTCGGACAGCGATGAGACATTTAAGGACGCTATCGAAGAGGCGCGAACTCTCCTGCGTAACAAACGCCAGCTCGTCGGCAGTGAAGAGGACACATTCGGGCTCGTCGATGTAGATCAGTTTAGCTCGCAAATGGACGTGATCACGGGCGCGATCGCCGGTGTAGTGATACCGATCACAATGATCATTCTCGTTGTCGGCGGCATCGTCGTAATGAACATCATGCTGGTGTCCGTGACCGAGCGGACATTCGAGGTCGGCCTCAGAAAGGCGCTCGGAGCGACGCGAAAACAGATACTGCTGCAATTCCTGATCGAATCGGCACTGCTTTGCGTGGTCGGCGGCTTTCTTGGTCTAGTGCTTGCGGTCGGCGCGACGACGCTCGTCGGGGCGGCGCTTGAGATGACGATGACTATCACGCTCGGGTACGTGGTGCTGTCGGTAGCGGTATCGAGCGGCATCGGCATTCTCGCCGGGCTCTATCCGGCATGGAAAGCCGCCCGCCTCGACCCGATCGTGGCATTTACGCAGACTTAGCCGAAATTAAACAGGATGGACAGGATCGACAAGATAAGAACGAAGAAGGACAACAGGCCGATCCTGTTGATCCTGTCTATCCTGTTTGGAATTTTGCGATGAAACTTTCGACATCATTACCGATCGAAGTGCTGAAGATGGCGATAGATTCGATCTATTCGCACAAGTTTCGCAGCGGGCTGACGATCCTTGGCATCGTGGTCGGCATTCTGACGGCTGTTGTAGTTGCGTCGATCCTGACCGGAATGCGTGCGAGCATCGTATCGATCGTTGAAGAATACGGCACGAATAACATTTACGCCTTTCACCTTACCACCGGCCCGGGCGGGAATAACCGTGACGAGCGCAACCGCAAACCGCTCACCGACGCCGATGTCAACGCTATTCTGGCCCAGTCAACGGCTATTGAAGACATTGCGAGCGTTAATCCGGGCATCGGCAATTTCGGGCAGAGCTTCGATGACAATCTTACTTACGAAGGGCGAAACTACCGATGGGCACAGTGCGACGGCGTTTCGGCGAATTACGACCGCATCTCAAACCTCACGCTCCGCGAGGGCCGCTGGCTCACCGAGTCGGACAACCAGCAGCGGCGCAATGTGCTGGTGATCGGCGTTAACGCCCGCGAGGCGCTCTTCCCCAACCCCGACGAATCGCCCATCGGCAAGGTCGTCCGGATGAACGGCGACACATGGGAGG
>CAZMQR010000347.1:0-2845 GCA_964568325.1 uncultured Chloracidobacterium sp.
GATGCCCTGGACGATACCGCCCTCGATCTGGCCGAGATCGACCGCCGTGTTCATCGACGAGCCGAAGTCGTGACAGCACTTCACATACTCGATCTCGTAACGCCCCCTAAGGCAATCGACTGTCACGCCGACAAAAGCCGTCCCGTAAACGTGATACGCGAACGGATGGCCCTTGGCCGTCGTCCAGTCAAAGCCGATGCCCGGCGTGGCATAATGTGAATGTTCGCTCAGATTTACGCGTTGCAGGTGGGCCTCCATCACGAGCGTTTGCCATCCAAGCGATGTCTTGTCGCCGTTACGGTAAACAAAGCCGTCCTGAAGCGACAGGTCGTTGACACTCGCCGCCTCAACTAGGTCTTTCGCCACCTCGAACAGCCGATCGCGGATCGTCTCACACGCGAGCTGCGTCGCTTTGCCGTTGAGGTCGGCCGCTGCGGATGCCGCTGTCGGCGAGGTATTGGCGATCCGCAACGTGTTCGTTGTGTGGACTTTGACCGCGTCAATCTCAAGCCCGAACATCTTTGCCGCGACTTGCGCCATTTTCGTATTCACGCCCTGTCCCATTTCGACCGCGCCCGTCGAGACCGCAACCGAGCCATCTGTGTAAACGTGAACGAGCGAGCGGGCCTGATTCATGGGCGTCTTTGTGAACGAGATGCCAAAGCACACCGGCATCGTCGCGACGCCTTTCTTGAAGTATTTCGACGCGGCATTGAATTCATCGGCTTCTCGTTGCAAAGTCGTGAGATCGTACTTCTCGTCCGCTTGTGCCCAACTCGTCTCTGCCTCACTCTCGGCAAGCTGTCCATACGGGAATTCATTGCCGTCCACCAACAAATTGCGCCGCTGTATCTCCGTTGCGCTTACGCCGAGTTTGTCGGCCGCGTGAGCGATCGCGCATTCTATAACGAACATTCCTTGCGGTCCGCCAAAGCCACGAAATGCCGTGTTTGGTGGCAGATTGGTCCGGCAGCAATACGCCGTTGCCGTGACATTCGGGATGTAATAAGAATTTGTGCAGTGAAACAGCGTGCGTTCGAGCACGGGCGGCGAGAGGTCGCAAGCGGCGCCCGCGTTTTGATAGAACGACGCCTCGTAGGCGACGATCTTTAGGTTCTTGTCGAGGCCGATCTTGTAGTCGCTTGAGTAAGGGTGCCGCTTGCCGGTCATCCGCATGTCTTCCATTCGATGAAGCGCATATTTGACCGGCCGCATTGTGATCTGACACGCGACCGCGCAAATGCCCGCCCACGCGTTCGCCTGATCTTCTTTCCCGCCAAAACCGCCGCCCAGCCGCTGCACATCGACCTCGACCTTGTGCATGGGCAATCCCGTCACGCGGCAAACAGCCCGCTGAACCGCCGTCGGGCCCTGCGTGGAAGAAAAGATCCTTAGCCCGCCATTCTCGGTCGGCACCGCATACGCACACTGCGTTTCGATGTAAAGATGCTCCTGCCCGTTCTGTTCCGTTCGGCCCTCAAATATGTGCTCGCAATTTTTGAATGCTGACTCTGTATCGCCAAGGACAAACTTTTTTGGCGGCACGATAAGCCTCTCGTTTGCCGCCGCGACACGCGGATCGGTCACGACCTCAAGCGGCTCGATCTCGACCTTGATCTTCTTCGCCGCTTTGCGGGCCAATTGTTCCGATTCCGCGACCACAATAGCGATCGGCTGCCCTGCAAAATGAACCTCGCCATCAGCGAGCAATGGCTCGTCCGGCACGATCCCGCCGATCTGGTTCTCACCGATCAGGTCTTCGGCCGTGATCACACGAACGACGCCCTCGCTCGCGGCGGCTTCATTTGTATCGATACTCTTTAGCTTTCCGTGAGCAATTGGCGAATCATAGACACACGCAAACAACGTCCCGTAAACCAGAGGAATATCGTCAAGATAAACACTAAGCCCTCGAACGTGTGAATTTGAGTCGATGTTTTTCATAAAACTTTGCCACAGAGATCACAGAGACTCGGAGAAAAGACGTCTATTTCTCTAAGTTCTCTGTGAACTCTGTGGCAAATATTTCTACAAAGTGCGCTCGGAAAAGCTGTCTGAGCAAAAGTCGCTTATAGCTCGCTGTGCCGCGGACGTCGGATATCGGCGAGATCTCGGATTGCATTATTTCGTTAGTGGCAGCAATAGTTTTTTCGTTTACCTCCTTGCCGTTTAAGAATGCTGATGTTTTTCTCAGATAAAGCGGTATCGGTGCGACGCCGCCGGCGGCTACGTGGGCTTCGGTAATCGTGCCATCGGACATTGTGAGTGAGATTGCGGTGTTGACGGTTGCGATGTCGAGATATGTGCGTTTGCAGACCTTTTCGAAATTGAATCGGAAATCGCCCGTCGGTTTCTTGAATCGGATCGTCGTGATTATTTCTTCGGGTTGTTTGGCGAGTTGCTTATAGCCGAGGTAAAGCTCTCGGAGCGGAAGAATCCGGTCGCAACCGCTCCCGGTTCTGATGTGAATTTCGGCATCGAGGGCGAGGAACCAGACGGTCATGTCGCCGATGGGTGATGCGTTGACAAAGTTGCCCGCGAGCGTTGCCATGTTGCGGATCGGCGTGGATGAGACGAGTTTTAGGTGTTTGTAGAGATCGGGAAAGATAGACTGCATCACCGTCGATTCGAGCAGATCGGTAACGGTCGCGGACGCTCCGATCTCGATGTGCGCGCCGGTTTCTCGGATGCCGCGTAAAGCGTCGTCAAAGAGTAGCGGCTTCGCCTCGGCTTCGGCCATTTCCTCCGGGCGTTGGACGTAAAGATCAGTGCCGCCGCCTGTCAGAACCGCCTGCGTAAGCGGGCGGCCAGTTCTTGGCGTTACATTCGGTTGTATCTTCTTTAG
>CAZMQR010000348.1:0-2837 GCA_964568325.1 uncultured Chloracidobacterium sp.
TGCCGAGGCTCATATTCACGACCTTGATGTTGTAGGTGGACCGGTTCGTAAAGAGCCAGTCGAGCCCTTGGAGCAGGGCGGACGTTGTCCCGGTTCCGCGATCATTCAGGACGCGGACATTGATCAGTTTGGCATTCGGAGCAATGCCCTGGTATCGAGAAAGTTCGTTTGTGCGGCCCTTGCCGCCCGCAAGCAGACCCGCAACATGTGAGCCGTGGCCATAGGGATCGCGACTCGTGGTTGCGTTCCCGCTCGAGCTGCCGCTGGTCCCCGTAAAATCAACATGCTTGATCACCCGATCGGTGAAAGCATTGTCAAGAAATGAGTTGTGCCCTTCGTAGATCCCTGAATCGACAACGGCCACGGTCATTCCCGTGCCGTCGAGCTGATAGGGTGTGTTTACCGGTGTGCCCTGGGCATTGAACACTGTCGTTGTCTGATTCCGAACAAGTGATGCTCCTGTGGTTTCCTCGACATGGCCGAGGAGTTTTACTTCGTTATCGAGTGAGAGATGCTTTGCCGAGCGGACCGCGGCCACAGCCTCGGCCACATTCAACGGAAGGTCGATAAAGAGCATGTTCAGGGCGTTGGCCCGTCCGCCGATATTGATATTGTTCTTGCGAAGGACGTCGATGAGCTGTGGATTGTCTATATCATCCGACTGGAGAATAACCTTAACGGTCCTATTCTTGTCGGCACCAGCCATCAATTCCCTAAGGTCGGGCGAGATCTTATCGCCTACGAAGCCGTCATTGTCGCCCTCGATCAGGCGGACCATCTCAAACTTCGTCTTTAGCCGCGCGTCCGCGACGATCTGGCTGCGGAAGCTCGACATATCGGCGGCAGAGAAGACCTGTATCTTGCCCTGCGTGAGTGCGGCGTAAAGATTCGTCGCGATCTGACGGCCCATCATCGGAGAAACGGTCGAGAAGCCCGCGATGTCGTCTAGATAGATCGCCGTCGTTTCCTTTACCGACGCGATGTGGCCGAGGATGCCTTTTATGACGGCGTCCATTTGGGTCTCGGTCTTAGCCGTGGCAAATACGGCGTTCCAGTTGATGCGATACAGGCGTTTGTCGCTGCGTGCCGCGAGCTTTGCCGCTGCCGATTCGACGACCATCCCGCGGGCATATCCATTGTTATCGATCAGGACGGCGTTCTTGCCGCCCTTGGCTGCGAGTAAGGTTGCGACGCGGTCGGCCTCTTTGGCGTAGCCGTTATCGGCCGTCGTCCCGGCGACCTCGATGAGGAATGCCGCGAATGGATTCTCGCTCCTTGCCGTCTCAGCCGTCGTGCCGGGCGCCGTCTTTACAGCCGCCTGGCCAAACGCCAGTGCCGTTGACAGCATCACCCAGACGAGGGCCGCGGTCGTGATGCGTGCGAAGTTTGTATTTTTCATAACATTTCGGTTGCTCATGCTGAGCGTCCTAATTTGAATAGGCGTATGCCCGCGACCTATTTAGCAACGCCCGTGCCAAAGATCAAGGAACGCATTTTGTCCTGTATTTATGGGCTTTTACGCCTGCAATAGGCAGCGAATCCAGTCGCCCTTGCGGTCATGAATCGGTCATTCTGACCGGCTCTCTCAAGTCTGGATGACCGATGCCGGATGCCGGTGACACCGAGATCGGCCAGGTGTAATCACAAGGTCGGCCGAATGTATCGACAAGGAGGCCGGATGTATCGACAGAACTGATCGACTGTATCGACAAGTTGTCAAACATAATGTGCGGTTGGCGACGGTATTCGCATAAGTTGCCACTAGAGTCTGGATACACTTTGCTTCTGGATCAATAAAAGCGGCTTAATCGATACAAAATTTGCTTGGCAAGACGAATATTTCGCGGTTTCCGTCAATCCGGCTGGTCTCGATAGTGTGCGAAGATATATCGCCAATCAAGAGCAGCATCATCGTAATAGCAGTTTCAAGACCGAATTCGACGAGTTCCTGGTTCGTGCGGGCTTTGAGAAATTTAAAGGCTAGTTTTGGCTAAAGCCGATTTGGTTTAGCATGCTTTCCACTAGCTAAAGCTAGTGGCAATTGATAGGAAACATGATGCCGTAGCTGCGATCGGAAGGGGCCTCGGCCCCGCTGACTTGAGAGGTCACTCAAGCCGGCGGGGCCATGGCCCCTTCCTGACTACTCTTACCTGGGTTGCTCCTACTTCGTGATACCTACCTGCGTCAAAGCATAGGCGTATTCAAAGGCGACCTCTTTCAGGCGGTCGTAGCGGCCGGAGGCGCCGCCGTGGCCGGCGCCCATGTTCATTTTTAATAGAATCGTGTTGTCGTCGGTCTTTAGCTCGCGGAGCTTGGCGGCCCATTTGGCGGCTTCCCAGTAGGGGACCTGGCTGTCGTTGAGCGAGGCCTCGATGAGCATGTTTGGATAGGCCTGAGCCGTTACGTTGTCGTATGGCGAATAGCTTGCCATGTAATCCCATGCCTTCTTGTCGTCGCGCGGATTGCCCCATTCGATCCATTCCTGCGTCGTGAGCGGCAGGCTGTCGTCGATCATCGTGTTCATAACATCCACGAAGGGAACCTGCGCGATCACGGCTTTGAATGTCTCCGGTGACTGATTTGTGACAACGCCCATCAGCAGGCCGCCGGCCGAACCGCCCTGTATGACGAGACGGTCGGACGCGGTGTACTTGTTCGCGATCAGCCATTTGGCTGAGTCGATAAAGTCGTGAAAGGTGTTCATCTTCTTGAACATCCTGCCGTCCTGCCGCCATTTCTCGCCGAGTTCTGAGCCGCCGCGGATGTGGGCGATAGCGTAGATGATTCCGCGGTCGACAAGGCTGAGGCGGTTTGATGAGAAATTAGGCGTCATTGAA
>CAZMQR010000349.1:0-2835 GCA_964568325.1 uncultured Chloracidobacterium sp.
ATCAAGAATAGTGACATCGCCGGCCTGGCGTTCAGAAATGGTTATATCAGACATTTTTATCTCCTCGTTACGTTGTTACTTTGATCTGGTGAAAGAAAATATTACCAATATCGCGGAAAAGTGAAAAGTGAAGAGGTGAAAAAAAACAAGTTGCCTCGGTTTACCTCTTCTTAAGCATCCTGACCTCGATGCCACCGCCCTCCGGGTTGCTCCATGCAACTTCGTCCATATAGGAGCGCATGAAGAGGATGCCGCGCCCGTCACATTTCAACAGGTTTTCCGGATCGGTCGGATCCGGAACGTCGTCCACAGTAAAGCCCGTGCCGAAATCGCGGACCGTTACCTCGAGTCCGTCGGACAATTCGGCGAGCTTCAGTTCTACTTGTTTTGCCGAGTTGAACTTATTGCCATGCTTGACCGCATTTGCGACAGACTCGCGAACCGCGAGGTCGATGCCGAACATATGCTCGTCCGTAAATCCACGGCTGCGAGCAAATTCGTCGGCCGCCCGCGCGGCCGCATCGACAGATTCGATCACACTCGGAAGATTTATTTCACGGATCCCAGTCACAATGCTGCGTTCAGACTAAGGTATCGGTTTCAGGCGAATTCTGTCAAGATTCTACCGATGATGCTTGCTCGGGCAAATCGGATAATCGGCAAGATAGAACTGCCGGGTGATAAATCGATATCGCATCGGGCGGCAATGATCGCCGCCATTGCCCACGGCACGACGCGGATCAGGAACTATTCGAAAAGCGGGGATTGTGCGGCGACGCTGAGATGTTTGTCGGCCCTTGGTGTCAGGATCGAGAGCGACGGAAGCGATGTGATAATTCACGGGGCCGGGCGAGCAGGCTTGCGGCCGCCCAACGGGCCACTTGATTGCGGCAACAGCGGGACGACAATGCGGCTGCTTGCGGGCATTCTTGCAGGACAGCCATTCGAGAGCGTACTCATAGGCGACGCATCGCTTTCAAAACGGCCGATGCAGCGCATCGTCGAGCCGCTTGAGGCGATGGGTGCCGTGATCGAGACCGACGACGGCCACGCTCCATTGTCTATACGCGGCCGCCGTCCGTTAACGGCCATCGCGTATGACCTTCCCATTGCGTCCGCACAGACCAAATCGTGCGTGCTATTGGCAGGGCTATTTGCCGATGGAAGCGTGACTATCAGGGAGCCGTCTGCGACGCGTGATCACACTGAGCGAATGCTGAAATGGTTCGGCAGCAGTGTGATGATCGCGAAGGATATTGTTTCTGTTTCACACAGGAGCGAGTTACGCGGGCGCGACATTCATGTGCCCGGTGACATCTCGGCGGCTGCATTTTTTATTGCAGCCGCAGCCTGCCTCGAAGGATCGGATATCGATCTTCCGGATGTCGGAATAAACCCGACCCGCTCAGCCATCGTCGACGTGCTGTGCGAGATCGGAGCGAATGTCGCGATAAGTGACCGCAGAGAATGGGGCACCGAGCCCGTGGCGAACTTGCGGGTGCGTGGCGACATTCGGCAACGCGATGAACGACTTGTGATCGCGGCCGATCGAACTGCCGCGCTCATCGATGAGCTGCCAATTCTCGGTGTACTTGGTACGCAGTTGTCAGGCGGCATCGAAGTCCGAGATGCGGCGGAATTGCGAGTAAAGGAATCAGACAGGATCGCCGGAATAGTCGCGAATCTGCGATCGATGGGCGCGGGCGTTACGGAGTTCGAAGACGGATTTCGCGTTGAGCGTTCATGCCTGCGCGGGGCGCGGGTCAATTCTTTCGGCGATCACCGAATTGTGATGGCGATGGCCGTTGCGGCCCTGTCCGCTGAAGGCGAGACCGCGATCGAGGGAGCCGAGTGTGTCGATGTCTCGTTCCCGGGATTTTTTGACGTACTGAAAGGTGTCGTAAGCTAGGTTAGATCATGGCCATGGAGCAGCGAGTCGCATTGACGGGGTTTATGGGCGTTGGCAAGTCGAGCGTAGCCCGGCACCTGGCAAATTTCCTTCGATGCAAGCGTATCGACCTCGATTTCTTTACCGAGGAGAGCGAGGGGCGAAAGATCGCCGCGATCATCGACGACGAAGGCCTCGACCGATATCGCGAGATCGAGACGCAAAACCTCGAACGTCTGCTGGAGGGGACTGACGCTCGCATCCTCAGTCTCGGCGGTGGAACATGGACGATAGCAGCGAACCGCGACCTGCTGCGGGCGCATGGATATACGACCATCTGGCTCGAGTCAACGTTTGAGCACTGCTGGCTCAACATCACGCATTCGCGAAAAGACCGTCCGCTGGCTCGCGACAAGCAAAAGGCACGGCAGTTATTTGAGGAACGTCAAAAGCTCTATTGCCTCGCCGACTGGCATTTTATCGTTCGAAAAGGCTACTCTTCGTACGACCTGGCCCGTCAGATCGTTGACCAGGTATTTGCATAGGGCATTTTTTGTTTGCCAACTTGGGCGATTTCCTGCAAAATTAAGCCATCGGAAAATATCGGCGTTGGTAGCAGCGAGGGATGTTTCTGTGTGGAATATCGCATTCATAGAGCGATAATCGCGTGAGTTAATATCAAAGTTTAGGAGGAGAAATGAAACTCAAATTGTGGACATTATTGATGCTCTCTGCGGCGCTGTTGTTGAGCGCCTGTGGTAAGAGCGATGCCGACCTGCAAAAGGCGGCAACGGATAAGCTGGCGGCTGAGAAAGTGGCCGGCGTGACCGTAACAGTTAAAGACGGCGTTGCGACGCTAGCCGGCGAGGTTGCGGACATTACCGTTAAGACCAAGGCCGAAGCGGCCGTCAAGGGCGTCGAGGGCATTAAGTCGGTGACAAACAACA
>CAZMQR010000350.1:0-2797 GCA_964568325.1 uncultured Chloracidobacterium sp.
CACGAGAAGTTCCTTGTCGAGGAAGGCAAGGTGGTCGAGGCACAGCGTCTGCATCAGCGCACGATGTATGACCTTGAGATGATAAAGGAGATGGGCTTTTGTCGCGGCATAGAGAACTATTCGCGGCATTTGACCGGCAAGAAACCCGGTGAACCGCCGCCGACGCTGCTCGATTATCTGCCGTCCGATGCCCTGATGGTCATCGACGAATCGCATCAGACGGTCCCGCAACTCGGCGCAATGTATAAGGGCGATCAGTCGCGCAAAGGGACATTGGTCGAGTACGGATTTCGCCTGCCGTCGGCAAAGGACAACCGGCCGTTGAACTTTGACGAGTTTGAGCAGCGACGCGGACAGACGATCTATGTCTCTGCGACGCCGGGACCCTATGAACTGAGCCAATCCCAGGGCGAGGTTATCGAACAGATCATTCGCCCGACCGGCCTGCTCGATCCCGTAGTTGAGGTGCGGCCCGTCAAGGGCCAGATCGACGACCTGCTGGAGGAATGCCGCGTGCGCGCCGAGCGTAACGAACGGGTGCTGGTCACGACGCTCACCAAGCGAATGGCTGAGAACCTGAGCGAGTACTTCGCCGAGGTCGGCGTGCGGGTGACGTATCTGCACAGCGATATTGTGACGCTTGAACGGATCAAGATATTGCGCGATCTGAGACGCGGCGAATTTGACGTTCTGGTTGGGATCAACCTGTTAAGAGAAGGGCTCGATCTGCCCGAAGTGTCGCTCGTCGCTATTCTCGATGCCGATAAAGAGGGCTTTTTGCGTTCCCAAAGCTCGCTTATCCAGACGATGGGCCGGGCGGCCCGCAACGCGGACGGCAAAACGATCCTCTACGCCGATAAGATAACCAAGTCGATGGAATACGCCATCAGTGAGACCCAACGCCGCCGCGCGATCCAGGAAGAATACAACCGCGAGCACGGCATCACGCCAACGACTATCATCAAAGCCATCGATGCAACGCTCGTGACGGCATATGAGGCTGACTACTTCAAGGTGCCGCTGGAACTCGATTCATTCGAGGAATATTCGCCAAAACAGCTAAAAGAAACCATCGCTCAACTCGAACACGAAATGCGCGCCGCTGCTAAAGAGATGAAATTTGAGCATGCGGCCGAGATACGCGACAAGTTGAAATATCTGCGGGACCGGGAGCTTGAATATCGCTAACGCTAGTTTTAACGCGGAGTACGCGGAGATCGCAAAGGAAGGAATATTTTGATTATTTCTTTCATCTCTGCGTGCTCTGCGCTCTCTGCGTTGAAATGTCTGTTAATGTAAAATCAATACTTCGATCGATTGCGAATGCAGGTCAAAGCACAGTTTGACGAAATTCAAACCTACCTGACCGACGCGAGCTTTATGTCGGGCGGGACGGCGGAGAGGCTGTTTTTGCCTGAGACGGCGGATGAGGTGGCGGATATTCTGCGCGAGGCGAACGCCGCGGGCGTGCCGGTGACTATCGCCGGTGCCCGCACAGGAACGGTCGGCGGGGCGATACCGTTTGGCGGTTATGTTCTTTCGATGGAGCGACTTAACCGGATCGTCTCGATAGATAAAGACGCATTGACGGCGTTGGTGCAGCCGGGCGCTCTGCTTGGCGACCTGCAAAAAGCTGTCGAGGCCGAGGGCCTATTCTATCCGCCCGACCCGACTGAGTGGAGCTGCCAGATCGGCGGGAACGTGGCGACGAACGCTTCCGGGGCGAGGAGTTTTAAGTACGGAGCGACGCGGGATTATGTGCGTCGCCTACGTGTCGTGCTGGCGACCGGTGATGAGCTTGAGTTGCGGCGCGGTGAGACATTGGCAGGTGGTAACGGTGTTTTGTTGCTTACGACGGCCGCGGGACGGACGATCAACGTCAAGCCGCCGACCTACGAGCGGCCCGCGACACGGAAGAATGCGAGCGGATACTTCAATGCCACGCCGCTGGACGCGATCGACCTCTTTATCGGTAGCGAGGGAACGCTCGGCGTGATCGTTGAGATCGAACTAGCGTTGCTCCCGAAGCCCGAAGGTTTTTTTAGCGGGATCGTATTTTTTGCAGCGCAGAGTGACCTGTTGGCGTTCGTTGATGAGACTCGCGTTGAGTCATTTGAGCAAAGAAAGAATCCGGTCGCTACCGCTCCCGGTTCTGACGTTGACGCGACCCTTTTGGAGTTTTTTGATTCACATTCGCTTGGGTTTATTCGCGAGCGGTTTCCTGAGACGCCTGAGGGAAGGGCAGGGGCCGTGTTTTTTGAACAGGAAACGTCGGCTGAGAATGAGGATGCGGTGTTTGAGGCGTGGAATGCCTTGTTGGAGAAGCACAACGCTGACACCGACCGCTCGTGGTTCACGACAAACGAGCAGGACCGCGAGAAGATGCGTGCATTCCGCCACGCGATGCCGTTGGCGGCAAACGAGCGGTTTGCGCGCAACGGTTTTAAGAAGGTCTCGACCGACATGGCCGTGCCGCCGGACAGGTTTCGCTCGTTCCTCAAGTTTTACGACGATCTGTTGGCCCCGAGCGGCATCGAATACGTCATCTTCGGCCACATCGGCGATTGTCATCTGCACGCCAATCTGTTCCCAAAGACGGAAGCTGAGAACGAACGAGCGCGGCACCTCTACGGCCGCTGCGTCGCCCAGGCGATAATGCTCGGCGGCACCGTTTCTGCCGAACACGGTATCGGCAAGCTAAAACGCAAATACCTCGCCGCGATGATGGGCGAGCGGTATCTCAACGAGATGGCCGAGATCAAGCGTGCATTCGACCCGAAAGGTATACTGGGACGCG
>CAZMQR010000351.1:0-2790 GCA_964568325.1 uncultured Chloracidobacterium sp.
GTTGATACGCCGTGTTCGGGCACGGGGACCATCAGGCGAAACCCGGAGATAAGATATAGGGTGACGCCATTACGCTTGGCCGAACTGGCTGGGAAACAACTTGCGATGCTCATGAATGCATCAAAACTGGTGACTGCCGGCGGCCTACTTGTTTACTCGACGTGCTCGCTTGAGCGGGAAGAGAATGAGGCGATTACAGTGAGTTTTTGCGAGTTGAATGGTCACTTTCGTCGTATAGCGCCAAATGTTCCCGAACGATTCATTACGGCGGAGGGCAATGCGAGGACGTGGCCGCACCGTGACGGCATGGACGGGTTCTTCATCGCGGCATTTCGGAAGGTGGTTCGATAGTCAGGGTGAAGTTCCTTGCCGACGGTGAAAATGGTAGACTTTCGATTTGGTCTGAGGTTTGTTTTTGAATGGGATCACGCGGATCAGCCTTGGGTAGATTAGCAACGGTCGTCGTGCTGGCGGGGGCGTTCCTGTTCGGCATGTCCGGCGTGGTCTATATGTCGCTTCAGGGTAAGGAAGTTCAAGTACCCGAAATCACGGGCAAAGACCTAAAGGCGGGCGAAACGGAACTTGCGGCTCTTGGGCTGAAGATCAAGAAGCGAGCGGACAGATTTAGCCAGGAAATGCCGGGCACTGTGATCGAGCAGCTGCCGAAGGCGGGTGAGACCGTCAAGACCGGTCAGCTTATCCTTGTGGTTACGAGCAAGGGGCCGGGCGAGGGCGGTCTGCCGCCAAGCCTGAAGGACACGAGCGAAGAGGATGATTCGGAGAAGATCGAGGAGATGATCACCGAGAAACCGAAGAAATCCAAAACGAACTCGAACTCTAACAAGAAGAAAGCGGACACGGCGCGTGATGTGAACGGCGCGGGCGATACCGGTTCTGACACCAACTCAGAATCACCGCCATCGAACTCAAAGCCGAAGGACCCTGGCTCGGATACACCTGAGAAACCGAATCGCAATACGCAGCCTGCGGCGCCTCGGGTGCCGAACACGCCGGCACGGCCTGAGACGCGGCCACGTCAGTAACGATAACGGTAGGTACAACGCAAGTTATTGGTTTTGCAACCAAATAGACGATCATTGGAATGTTTGAAATAGCTCCGTCCATCCTTTCATCGGATTTTACGCGGTTGCGGGACGAGATCGAAGCCGTCCGCAGCGGCGGGGCAAGAATACTGCACGTCGATGTGATGGACGGTCATTTTGTGCCGAATATTACGATTGGCCTGCCCGTCGTACGGTCGATCCGGAACTTTACGGATATGGTCATCGACACGCACTTGATGATCTCGGAACCGGGCCGATACGCGGTTGAGTTCGTAAGGGCGGGGGCAAATATGGTGTCCGTCCACGTCGAGGCGGACAATCACCTGCAGAGGACACTTACGGCTATCCGCGATGCAGGGGGCCAGGCAGGTATTGCCATCAATCCGGCTACACCGAATGAGATGTTGACCGAGGCTGTGCCGTATGCGGACTTTGTTCTGCTGATGTCCGTAAATCCCGGATTCGGCGGGCAGAAGTTTATTCCGACCATGCTCGACAAGCTGAGGCGGCTGCGGGCAATGATCGAGGAGCGAGGACTAAAGGTCAGGATCGAGATCGATGGTGGCATCGACGGCTCGAACATCGGGGACATCGTGGCCGCGGGCGCTGAGATCATCGTCGCCGGATCGGCCGTTTTTGGCGGCGGAGATGCACGACAATCGGTAGCGGATCTGATCGAGAAGGGAACAGTTTGGGTTTGAACGTGAGTCTTGATATGTCATTTTCTTTGTTTCGCGTAGCGTTTGGCTTTTTTGTTCTGGTCTCGGCCCTCACAGGTATAGTCGCGGCGCAGGCCAGCGATTCTCAGCGCCTGGACGTCATGCACGACAAGCTGGGGACGATGAGGCGCTCTCTCTCGGGTGCGGCATCGGCCCTGGAGCAAGACAATCGGGCGGACAAGTCAAAAAAGGATGATGCTAAGAAGGCTGATACACCGCTCGGACGACTAACCTCGCTTGAGCGCGAGGCCTCACGGCTCCAGTCCGATGTAAACAGCCTTAAGGGAAAGGTCGATCGGGGCGACAAATATGAGAGGTCGGACGTCAATGACCTGGAACAAGCTGTAAGCGACCTGCAGGCTCGTGTCGAAAGGGCCCAGCTTGAGACGGCCTCTGCCCGTGCGACGCCTGTCTCGACAGAGGGCCGCCCGCGAGAAAAGAAAAAGAAAAAGAAGTTTTTGGGCATCTTCGGGCGCGGCGGCGATGACGAATATGATGAACTGCTGGGAACGGTTGCTCCGGGACGTGATCGGGAACTTTTCGTGGTCGCAACACGTGAGATACGCAAAGGCAACTACGATGTCGGCCGCCTGCTTTTCCAAACGATAATCACAACCTATCCTGACTCGCCGTACCTGCCCATGTCGAAGCTGGCGGTGGGAGATTCCTTCTATCTCGAGGGCTCGACAAGCGCTCTGATCCAGGCGGCTGCGGCGTATCAAGACTGGCTGACTTTCTTTCCGACGCATCCGCTTTCAGACAGGGTCGTGCTCAAGATCGCCGAGTCCGAGATGCGGCAGATGGGCCTGCCCGATCGCGACGCTACCCGTGCGAAACGGGCCGAGACCAAGCTGAAGGCATTACTTCAGCAGTATCCCGACTCAGTTATCAAAGGAGATGCTGCACAGCGTCTGCGAGAGGTTCAGGACAATCTCGGCATGCACAATCTGCTGATCGCTAACTATTATTACACCCTGTCGGTTGATCAGAAGAAGGGCGGACTCAAG
>CAZMQR010000352.1:0-2774 GCA_964568325.1 uncultured Chloracidobacterium sp.
CGCGTCCAATGTCCTCATCGGGGCAATTGCCGCGGCCGCCCTGCGTGATGCGAAAGGCCTTTATCTTCTTACCTGCCGACCTTGTCGGTTCCTTGATCGGATTGAACGTCTTTGGCGTTCCCTTTGAGAAGCAGAACATATACTCGAAGGACTGCCGGTAGCGCTTCCCGCAGTCGCTCGGTATCGGGTTGTTCTTCACATACAACATCGTGTCGTGCAAATTGAATCCACCGACCTCCACGAACTTGATCGCCTGCCTGAAACTGCTAAGCGATTCGCTGCCGTTCTGTGTCTTATCCCCAATGACCCAGACCACGACCCCGCCTGCTTTGGTCTTTTGATATAGCAGAGAAACGATCTGGTCCAATGGAAGCTCATACCCATTGTATGACCGAAGATCATCATATGGCGGCGAACAAAGCGTCATATCCAGAAAGTCATCAGGCATCCGCTCAAGCGTATCGATGCAGTTCTCTGTATAGATCCGGTTGAGTTCCATGCGGCTGTTTTCGGGATATTCCGGTCTGAGGACTTAAGCAACGCTCTTCCCTTAACCCATTTGTCAAAAAATGGCGCGTAAAGGGTTGCACTTAAGGAAGTTAAACATCCGCGCGCGCTTTTGTCAAATCTTTTTTTGGCAACCGTGATCACTGCCATTTCTCCAGAAATGCTGTGATAAAGGTTTTCTCCGGCTTCCGGGATTCGGCCTCAAGGAACTCTCGAAACAGTTCTTGCTCCTGAAAGTACTGTTCGTCTTCGAGCTTTCCGCAGAAACGCACGACCCTAAGCCAGACGAGGTACGTATTCAGCACGTCGATCTGATTGTATTCAACGATCTTTGTCAGGTTGCCCGCGAGCCACAGGTCTGTGACCTGATCGCCTTTTACGTCGATCTTGCCCGGGAAACCACACAGTTTGGCGAGTTCGTCGAGCCGTGGCGTCATGTCGCGTGATGAAAAAAGCTTCAACAGGTCGAGATGGTCTTCGTTATCCCATCGCCTAAAATAGTCGATACCTTCCCATGGCTTATCGGGGCGGCTGCAGATCGCGGGAGCGGTTATCTCATTGATCATGCCCCTTTGAATGAGCACCTGCATGTCGGATTCGGCTGAATTGTAGCCGACCAGCTGCGGCTTGCGTTTGCCGACGGAATAGAGAAAACGCTCGATGATCTCGGCCTCTGTCGGTGGTGTTTCGTCCAATGGAAGTGCCGGGAACGAGTTCAGGCCGAATTCGACCACGCGCTCGTTGTCCGTGTTGTAGTAGGCCTTTCGAGAGAGGAATGCGATCGAGACGACCCGTGAGAACATGTACTTCAAAAATGGCCGCGGGTTCTTGTCGGCGTCATAGTGTGATGAATGTTTCCATAGGGCCTGCATTGCATCGAGTTCGGTGACGTCGTCTGCAAGGTCGAAGAGCCGACGGGCGCCGTCCGCATCGGGCACCCATTCCATGTCGAAGAAAAGCGTCAGTTCGTGGATCGGATTCTTAAGCATCTGAGTTCACTCGGATCCTAGCATCTCAGTTGACCTGATGGCGTCGGTGACCTACCTTGGTGATACATGAAGCGTCATTCTCTTCTTGGGCAGGCATCTTGTCTGATCGCTATCGGGATCTGGATCTATTTTGCTGCCGCGTTCTACTTGGTCTTCTATGTTGACGGCACGAATCGAGTACTGAATGATCTCTTCATTCCCGAGTCTCGCGGCATGACCGACTTGAGCGGCTTGGGAATGGCGGTCGTGATCTACACCGTCATCTTCTTTTTCATTCCCGTGATCGGACATCTGGTCGGGCTCATTCTTGGTGTCGTCGGCCTATTTAGCCGGAGCCGAAGGAAGTTATTTCCCAGCCTGGGAGTAGCACTGAACCTGCTCCCGGTTTTCATCCTTACTGCCTTCTACCTGATCGGCAGCTTGTCGGCCGGATAAACCACCTCTTCGTTTCACGCTCCCATCGTTTCCGCTGCTCCCCCGCGTTTCACTATGTGTCATCAAAACGCATAAGTATTCGCCTCGATCAGTACGTCAGCGATATGCTGGCGGGCGGCGATCGTGTTGATCGGCGAATTGTTCTTGGTAAACCGCTTTAGCGCGACCAATAGCGTCCGGCCCTCGTCGCCTTCGGCGATGGCGGCAAGCGTGTTACGGGCCTTCATCTCGATCCGCTGGATCGCGTCATTGCAAAAGACGGCTGCCATATCGACCTGCCGAGCGGCCATTTCTTCACCATTCGCATCGGCAAGTTTCTTCGCACGCAGGATCGCCGTTTCCATTTGATAGGCGTCCATTGTAATGTCGGCACAATTGAGCAGGACCTCCTGCTGCTCGGCGAGGCCCATCATGTATTTCTGAGCAGCGGTGCCGAGGACCATCAAGGCGATCTTCTTCGCGTTGGCGGCTAGTTTTGTCTCCGCCGCGAGCAGGCCTGTGTCCTCGTCAAACGACATCTGCGGATTCAGTATCTCGTCCTGCAGTGCACTCGCGGCTTGCAGCAGGCCGAGCTTTCCCTTCATGGCACGCTTCATCAACTGGCCCGGGATCAACATCCGATTGATCTCATTCGTTCCCTCGAATATGCGGTTTATGCGGCTGTCGCGATACGCCTTCTCTGCCGGGTAGTCGGCCGAATAGCCATAGCCGCCGTAGATCTGCACCATTTCATCGACCACGTAATCGAGTGCCTCCGAGCAGGCGACCTTGTTGATCGACGACTCAACGGCGTACTCCTCGATCGACTGCATCTTTTTGGCGTTGTCGGCACCGTCGCCGATC
>CAZMQR010000353.1:0-2769 GCA_964568325.1 uncultured Chloracidobacterium sp.
CCTCGCGAGGCTCGAATTCATCATCAACAACCACATCGGCATCCACCCGATGGCGTTGGTAAATTATCCGAATCTGAAAGAGCGTAAAACGGTGGATCTGATCGCTGCACGCATAATGGAGGAGGACCCGAAAGAGTTCTTTGTTCGCAGCCTGTCCGAAGGCGTTGGCCGCATCGCCGCCGCATTCTATCCAAAACCGGTGATCGTGCGGATGTCGGATTTCAAATCGAACGAGTATGCGATGCTCATCGGTGGCAGGGAATTTGAGCCTGAGGAAGAGAATCCGATGATCGGCTTTCGCGGGGCGTCGCGATACTACGACGACCGGTATCGAGCGGGATTCAAGCTCGAATGCCAGGCGATGCTCCGGGCCCGCGAGGACATGGGCCTCACGAATATCAAGCCGATGATCCCATTCTGCCGAACGGTCGAAGAGGGCGAAAAGGTGATCGCACTGATGGCCGAGTATGGCCTCGTGCAGGGCGAGAACGAGCTTGAGATATATGCGATGTGCGAGCTGCCGTCGAATGTCGTTTTTGCCGATGAATTCCTCAAGGTCTTTGACGGCTATTCGATAGGGTCTAACGACCTTACGCAGCTTGCATTGGGGCTCGACCGCGACTCTGAGATGGTCGCGCACCTATTTGACGAACGGAACGGTGCCGTCGAGAAGATGGTCGCGATGGCGATTGACGCGGCCATACGAAACGGAAAAAAGATCGGCATCTGCGGCCAGGCACCGTCCGACTATCCGGAGTTTGCGGACTTTCTCGTCGAGAAAGGCATCAATTCGATATCGCTCAATCCTGACACGGTGATTCAGACGACCCAGCACATCCTTGCAACCGAAGGCTCACTCGGCATCAGCGCTGCAGCCCCGGAACATAACCTGCACGCGGTAAACTGAGCGCGATCCACTTATTACTATCCTCTGGCGAATGTCGATCTTGATTCGATTTACTTCAGTAGATAGTGGATAGTTTGAAGTGGAGAGTGATGAATTTGCAGGGATATGTCCCCGTTTCGGTCGTAGCCAGCTTTCGCGGGCAGGCGTGGCGGGTGTGGGCCGTTGGCCTTGCGGTTGTTGCCTTTTGGGTGCTGTTGACCGTGCTTGCACCTGTGGCAAAGGCGAACGGTCTGGACGCCCTCGCCTCACCGCTTTTTACATTCTTTAGGTTTCTCTGCCATCAAATTCCTGAGAGGTCATTTCACATTGAGGGTGAACAGTTCGCTGTCTGTTCGCGATGTTTTGGTGTCTATTTCGGCATTTTGCTTGGCTTTGCGATCTATCCGCTGTGGCGAAGAATAGACGAGATCGAACCGTTGTCAAAGGTCTGGCTGTTCCTATCGTTGATCCCGATAGGCATCGACTGGTCCCTTACGTTTCTTGGTATTTGGGAGAATACGCAGACTTCGCGTTTCCTGACCGGCCTGATCCTCGGTGCGGCCTGTGCGACCTTTATCGTCCCGGCAACCGTTGAAATCACGAGAAATATGACCAAGTCGAAATTGCCCATCTGCGCAGGCGATCCTGACTGAACTTTCGTTGACTGGCGTTCGTAAACAACGCAAGATCGAACTATGAGTTTTTCGCGTGAATCTGCTGTCGAGCGTGCAAGAGATGACCTTGCCGCGCGTTTAGATATTGGGGCCGGTGAGGTGACGCTGGCGGGCGTTACCGACAAGGAGTTTCCCGACGCGTCGCTTGGCGCACCGGCGAATGGCGAGTTTGCGGCACAGATGATATCGAGCGGCTGGCAGATCGATCTTGAGGTAAGCGGAAAGAAGTTTGAATATCGCGGCGATAAATATCAGCTTAGGCTGGTCGGTTTTGACGGCGAAAATCATGTGATCAGTTAGGTTCGGAGCAGTATCATGAATCGTAATAACATCTGGATACACATCACTTTAGCGGTAGTTTTAGTCGCGTTTGCGGCTGTGCTCGGCCAGATCGAACGGTGGCGTGCGGCCCTGAGCGGGCCGACTTCCCAGCCGCAGATCAGGGCTGTGCCGAAGAAGACTGACGACCCGATCGTTAAACGTGGCGTGCCCGAGGTGTTGGTGCGGTTTAGGCCGGGCGTTACGTTTGATCGCATTCGCGCTGTGGCCTCAGCAAATAATGACCGGCTCAATGACGAGATCGAATCCGTTGGCGGATTGACAGTGATCGACGATCTGGATAACGCAGATGCCGCCGAGGTGGCCCGGCAGTATGCCGCGATGGGCGACCTGGTCGCCTATGCCGAGCCAAATATTCAGATCAAGCTCGATGATCCGATCGTCAAGGAGAGCCCTCGTGATCTGGTCCATCGTGAAACGGGCAAAACCGCCCCGAACGATCCGATGTTCATCGAGCAGTGGGCCTTGAATAATACAGGTGCCGACGGAGGCACGCGTCGTGCCGACATCGATGCTCTCGAAGCGTGGCAGACCACGACAGGCAGCGAGGAGGTCGTTGTCGCGGTGCTCGACACTGGTGTTGATTACACGCACGAAGACCTGCGGGAGAATATGTGGACACGGCCGGCAAATGTGCCCGCCTATGTCGATGACGAATTAGGACAATTCAACGATTTGCACGGCTACAACGGGACAGACAACGCAACGGACCCGATGGATGACAACGGGCATGGCACACACTGCGCCGGGATCATCGGAGCGGAAGGCGACAACGGCCTTGGTGTGGTAGGAATTAACTGGAAGGTCAAGATCATGCCGCTCAAGGTCCTCGGCCGCGGCGGTTTCGGCTCGACCGATGATGCAATAGCG
>CAZMQR010000354.1:0-2751 GCA_964568325.1 uncultured Chloracidobacterium sp.
TCGACACATCGATCGAACACGGCGCCCAAGTCAACGCCACCGCCCGCATGACCGAAGATTGTCAGAAGGGAATTGCTAAGTTTTTGGAGAAGTAGTCACGCATGACGGTCACTTAAAGGAGTTTAACTCTATCTGCGTAACCGAAGGTTCCTGAGCCACCGCCGCTACAGGTAAACATCGTCACCTGAACCCTGTTTCCCTTGCTAAGTATTTCGGAGATGTAGGTATTTCGGAAATGTCCTAACCCGCCAACCTGATCTTCATTCAGGTTGATGGCAAAACGCTTATCACGAGCATCGGCAAGGACAAAACTTACGAGCGTCATCTCATCCTCGTCAAAATCTCGCTTAACAATCCTGCCCACGATAAGGTCGGGAGTTTTGTGGCACTTCATCCCATCAACCTTTCCAAGCATATTGGTTATCTCAACGACGTGTGATTTCTGACCGGAGCCAGCCCATTTGACGCTCGGAGCGTCTTGAGCAGCAGCGCCGAAAACGAACGAAACCAAAACCGCGAAAATGCAGATTACCTTCATAATCTCACCTTCCCCGAATCAGACCTTCGGAGGTCTTCATCGGTACGATGCCTCTGATTTTCGGAGTGTGACATTCCCAATCCCCATCGTTTCAAGATAGATTGAAACGCCCTGAGGAATTGCGTCATTCTTGGGGCCTAGGACGACTTCCTTGATCGGGTTCACCGCCCCGCCGCTAGTAAAATCGACATCAATGAAAGCCGCGGGAACTTCGTCCTTCATGCGAAAACCGACCTCGGCACCTTCGACATCCTGCCCGAACGCGTGACCGCCTCCATCGAATACGCGCATGGACTCGTTGCTTTTCTCAAAGTTCAGGGCGTGAATAATTCGCACCTCGCGTTCCTCAGCAAACGCTGGGTTCTTGAACGCGAGAAGATCGGAGCCAAAGGACGCGCACGCATTGAAGAAATCATTTCCAAACGTGAAGTTCTCTTCTTTCTCTACTTCGTGGATTGATAGTACGGCCGCCATCGCCTCTTTGATCTGTTGATCTTTGTCGTATAAGACACGAAGAGGACGGGCAGGCAGATCAGGAAACACGTTTCCGTCAAATCCAATGCAGTAGCCGTTTCCGTCGTTTGCATATCCGCGCCACTGACTGAGCACATCTCCGTCTAGCGAGAAGCACGTGCCGACCGTCAGAATGTGAAAGCCACTCGCGTGAATAATCTTGTCGATTTCATCCAAGAAGTCCTTCCCGAGTTTGTCGATAAGGTGTCCCGCCGCAAGCTCCCAAAAGGCATAGCCCCAGTGCATTTCCATGAAATCATTCATGGCGAAAAAGTCACCAAGACGTAGACTCTTGGAGCTACAGATTGCGGCGAAAGTTTCACCCGAGCAGTAGTGATAGAGAATCTCGCCGTCTTTCGGTTCGTAATGCCTGTCGAAGATCAAGACGTTTCCTCGTCCTGTGGCGTCGGGTCTTTTTCGACGTGTTTGGCTGAGACCCAGGCGGCGTACTTGCCGGGGTTGCCGTTGTAGACGTTTTTGGCGATGCCGTCACTCCCACCACCCCGTCGGTGAAACGCCGCCACCCCTCCTCCGGCAGGAGGGGAGCTGCGGACGCCGACCATGCCTTCGCGTATCTTGGCGGCGGTGTCGGCTACGTATTGCTTACGCAGGTTCAGCATGGATCTTTAACCCAAGGGCATTAACTACTTTCAAGACGGTTTCAAAACTGGGGCTGCGTTCGCCAGAGAGAGCTTTGTACAGGCTTTCACGAGAGAGGCCGGTTTCGCGGGCGATCTCGGACATGCCTTTGGCACGGGCGATGTTGCCAAGTGCTTTGGCGACGAACGCGGCGTCTCCGTTCGCCTCTTCGATACAGGCTTCCAGATAAGCGGCCATCTCTTCGGGGGTGGTTAGATACTCCGCAACATCGTATTTTGTTGTTTTCACCTTGGCCATCCTTATAGTTCACTTGCGATCTTGATCGCGTTCTGGATATCGCGCGATTGTGAACGCTTATCGCCGCCCACGAGAAGGATTATCAATTCGGCGCCTTTCTGAATGAAATACACACGGTACCCAGGACCGTAGTCAACTCTCATCTCGGATACGCCATCGCCGACAGGTTTTACATCGCCAGCATTTCCTAGCTCCAGCCGATCAATGCGCGCCTGAATCCTTGCACGAGCACGAAGGTCACGAAGTTTCATCAGCCATTTAGAAAACGTTTCTGTTTGGCGAACCTCGACCATCGTTAGTGTATCCCTCCGGCTACAGAATTACAATACTCTCACGCCTCGACAATTTCTACTTTCGTGTCAATTAGTGGCTTTGCTATCGAAGCGGGGGAGTAGGCCTTTATCTCTTCGACCTCTGGGCGGCCGCCGGTAACGCTAGGCCAGAACCTGCGCAGTTTCGATAGGAAGGCGGCCGAGGACGATCTCACGGATGTCGAGCTTTTTGCTGGCGTGGTCTATGTCGACGCCGACGAGATTGCCAGCCTCATCGTAGTCCAGTACCACGCCATCGGACACTTCACGGCTTTCGACGCTGGTCTTGTGCGAGAGGTCGATATAGAGCGAATCGGTCTCTGGATAATAATTTATCTTCATGGCTTGAAATTGCTGTCCGGGAACGCGTTGTGGATCGTTGTTCTGTCGCCCAGTGTCACGACCCGCAGGATTCGATCGTCAAATTCCTCGACTCTTCCCCAAAATCTAACGCGATCATCGTCTTGCACCTCGATACGGATCGCATTCTCA
>CAZMQR010000355.1:0-2742 GCA_964568325.1 uncultured Chloracidobacterium sp.
AGGATTGCAAACCGCTTGCGTACAACTGCCGAGCGTTGTTGTGTTCGCAGCGTCGAATCTGCGATTGCCGTAAATGTCGATTGTGAAAGTCTGTTTCCAAGTCGTAGCGCCGGAAACTTTTTCTTCCGCGACCTGCAGTCTATTCAGATCGTCGTAGGTGTATGTCTGCTCGAAAGGTTGTGCCAGCCCGTTGAAGCTGATCTTTTGCGATCTTAAGTTTCCATTATTCAGCGTATTCGTGCCGTAGCCGAGTTCGAGTTTTAGCAGGCTCGCATCCGTTGCCGAGTTTCCCAGACCGATCTCGGTGATCTGCAGGCGGTTGTTGTATTGCGCCGTCTCCCAACGTCCGTTGCCGAGTTTCAGGGCCGTCACGGCTCCGCTTGCGTTGTAATCAAACGAATTCGCATATGTCGCAGTGCCCGATGCCTCCTGCCCCCAAACCCTTGAGAGATCGCCGTCAGCGTTGATGTCGTAATTGACGGTTCTCCCCGACGGATAAGTTTCTGAGATCAGCCCGCCGGAGAGGTTGTATGTATAGCTTGTGCCATACGTCTGTCCGTCCGTGATCTGTTGGTGAGTAACCAGCCTGCCAAGATTGTCGAAGCCGGTGTAATTTGTCCGAGATACGGAAGATTTAACGCCCGTCGTTTTGCCTTTGGCGCTGCCGGTCGCGGTTCGCAGATTATCACTGATGTCGCGATACTTGCCATCGTAATAGAACTCAACGTCCGGCGTTGTATCGGAGTAGTTGCGAAGTTTTATTCGATTAAGGTTGTCGTATGTCCCTTCGACATAGACGCCTTTTGCGCGTTGCATCAATTACCCAAACATAAGATTTCGACCTTTCCGTTAGCACTTCCAAGTGCCAACAAATGTCCATTCGGGGAAACGGCCATTGTTGTAAAAATTGGTGAGAGATCCTTAAACTCTCTAAGAGTTTGAAATCTCTTTATATCGAGAAGCGAAACCTCGAAACTGGGACGATTAGTATGTCCAGCCGTAGCCAAGACCTTTCCGTTGTCTGCAAAACCCAGCCCCTCTAATCCGGCCGGATAATCGACAAGTTTCGTCGTCTGTTTCCACGTAGATGAATCGAAGAGTGCTAACTCATTTTTTCTCGTGTCTGATCGTCGGTCATAGGTCAGGCCCGATACAGCTAGAATGTTTCCGTCAGCTGAGAACGCCAATAAGTGACCTGTGCCAAACATCTTAACATTAAGCACAGGCTGACTACGTGAAAGATCGATCACCACGACTCGACCATCGTCTTGAGGTGCGCCAGAACTCGTAGTAAAAGCAAGATACGGTCCCGTCGGTGAAAAGGCGAGAGCCCCTGCACGACCCGACGAACGGTAAACTTCTGGCTGGAAAATAGTTATGTTACTGAGCTTTTCTATATCAAGGAGTCGAACAACGTCAACCATATCGCCAGACGCCTGTCCGATTGCAAGCCTTTTTCCGTCAGGGGAAAAGGCGATGCTTGAGATCGTATTATCAACTCGAGGATTTAGTTTTGTTTTTTCTATATAACGGCCCAGTTCGCTCCCTGTTCCGGCATCATAAACAAAAACTTCAGTCACTCCCAAATCACCGACTGCCAAGGCCAGAAGCTTTGATGATGGAGAAAACGCCATGTCCTGTACGAAAGTCCGATTCGTCTTGATGTCGTATCTCACTTGCAACAGATTGGCATCCCAAACTCTGAGTACGGTGTCTTGTTGACCCAAGATGTCACTTCTGACCGCCAGCAGTTTCCCGTCTGGGGAGAATAAAACCTCTCCCACAGGCTGGCCAAAACTTAGGTCGGCTTTCACCTGCGATTCCGCGAAGATGTGGCACGATAACAAAAGCAAAAATGTGAAGCCAAACTTTTTCATAAAATTCAGTTCCTTTATGTTTCTATTCATTTCGCAGGGCGCTATTTCAGCGGTATCGAATAGCTGAGCTTGAGACCCCTCTTGGTGAGCATCCCATATACGACATAAGGGTCAGTTTTCTTTTTATTGAAATGGTTGTCAGCGACCTCGATACCATGTCCGAATATTCCTCTAACAATCGATATCAAGTCCTGCCGGTTCTTGATGTTGCTATAATCAGTGTCCACCTCAAGGAAGCGGCCATCTCTAGAAAAAGACAATTGAGCCCCCGCGTATGGCGGCTTATTTTGTTTCCAACTGTCCGGAAACGATTCCCCGTGTCCGGTTGCGCTCGAGAAATCATCATGATCAGAAATGAAATGTTTTAGCGCTGGCGCTACGGTAAAGACGGCTCGATCCTGCTCCAGACTTTGAATACTATTCACTAGCGAGAGAGCGTTCCTTGGCCCCATATTATCGATATATTTGATACCGGCGAGCTGAGCCGTTTGGTTAAGAGTGCCAGCTAATGCAGTCGGGTTATTTCTGGCCATATATTTGAAAAGATCTTGCCCGCTGTGGGTGACCATCGAGAGACACCCGCCACCATCTGTGGTCTGAGAGTTTTGATCAACTACTTGTATGGAGGAATTGTTGAATATCCGCTGTTCATCCGCGGTCAGGTTGCTCCAATCAAAGGCTGGGATCAGAGAGTCAAGGAGGGCCGCAAAAGAGGCGTCTCGCCCACGAAAGGCGGAGCCGTCAACATACGGGCCGCTGCCGGGGCATCGACTGCCGCAGGCACCCGTGGTTTCGGAGATTAGACCCAATGGATCGACGAATTTGTAAGGGGAATTTAGAACGTAACTGTAGCGGTTGAAGGTCT
>CAZMQR010000356.1:0-2735 GCA_964568325.1 uncultured Chloracidobacterium sp.
AAGAATCCGGTCGCTACCGCTCCCGGTTCTGAATTGATGCCGACCACCATCGCCGGCGTCGATAAGGAAGGTAGGAATTGATCTTTCTTGATCCGTGTGATCCGCGGCGAAAGTTTTTATTGGATGATCGCATGGAGGAACTGTTGGCTGGCGAAGAAGAGGGCGACGCCGGCGAAGACGAATATTGAGACAAGTGGGCTCTTGCCGCCGTGGTGGTTGACCTCGGGGATGAGGTCGCTGGCGGCTACGTAGAGCGTGACGCCGCCGGCGATGGGCAGGGCATAGGCTACGGTGAAGCCGAGATTCGATCCCAAAAAGTAAAAGAACATCACACCGAGAAATGTCGCAAGGCCGATGAGCGAAGTCGATGCGAGGACCTGCCGCGTGCCTTTGCCTGCGGCGAGGACCATTGAGCCGATGGTGAAGCCCTCGGGGAATTTGTGAAGAAAGACCGCGATAAAGACCAGCAGGCCGGCTTTTAGGTCAATGTTCGACGCCGCAGCGATCGAGACGCCGTCAAAGAATGTGTGAACGAGCAGCCCCGCAACGGCGGTGTAGGCCGAGCGAGCGGGGATCATCTCGTGACGGTGGCTCGCGTCGTCACAGTGCACCTCTTCGCCGAGATGAATGTGTGGAGCGACGGTGTGCTCGAAGAATTGGGTCAGCAGATAGCCGCCCATAAAGAGCAGCATCGGCATGTAAAGCGCATCGTGGCCGGTTGTCCCCGGCTTTTGCCAGAGTTCGATCGTTCGGGGCAGGATCTCGAATATCGTGACCGAAAGCATAAATCCTGCACCGACGGCGAGCAGATATTTGAGATTTTTGCGGTAATTTCGCTGAAGCTGCGAAGGGAATAGGATCGCGCCGCCGAGGATATTTGCGGCACCGGCACACAGGCCGAAGATGATGAGACGGAAGAGAAGAGGATCCATTGAACGGTGGCCAGTGGCCAGATGAAAGAGTAGCCTACGCGGCGAGGAAGGGCAAAAGCGACATCTTTTGCAGGAACGTTCGTTGAAAATACTTAAGCGTATGATTAACAAAAAAAAATGTGACAATTTTCTTGACACGTGCGCTCGGTGGGTCTAGAATGCCTATTGTATTAGGTCACAGTCCATAGTATTTGGGCGAAACACACGAATTCTAAAAGAAGCGCTTAAGCGAATTAAACGCCCGTGAATCGGGCGCGGGGAACGTTTGTCGAAAAGATCTCTCGCAGTATGCGACGCGGTGAACATGAATTCGAACACGTTCCCGTCCTATTGGAAGAGTCGCTTGGGCTGCTGGAAGTTGAAAATCCGGGCCTTTTTGTCGACGCGACGCTGGGTTTAGGCGGCCACAGTGAAGCGATCCTGGCTGCAAACGCTGACAATCGGCTGATCGGAATAGATCAGGACCGAGATGCCCTTAAGGCCGCAGGCGAGCGGCTGGAACGGTTCGGAAGCCGCGTGCGGCTGGTGCACTCGAATTATTCGGCTGTCGCCGATGTCATTGACAACTCGAATTGGGGAAGTCCCGACGGTATTTTGGCTGACCTTGGCGTATCCTCGCTGCAGTTTGACTCGGCGGAGCGCGGTTTCAGCCTAAGGCACGACGCCGAGCTTGATATGCGGATGGACGCCGCCGCGGACAGGCCGACCGCCGCTGAACTGCTAGCGACGCTGGACGAGGCCGAGATCGCGGACATTATTTATCGCTACGGCGAAGAGCGTGCCTCGCGAAAGATCGCCCGCTGGATCGTCAACCGGCGAAACGAAGGCCGGCCCGTGACGACGACGCTTGATCTGGCCGATCTGGTCAAAAGGGCCGTCCGGCAAGGCCCAAATGAGCGAACGCATCCAGCGACGCGGACGTTTCAGGCACTGCGAATAGCGGTAAACAACGAGTTTGACAACCTTGAGCGATTTTTGGATGGGGCCGTCGATGTGCTCGCCGACGGAGGCCGACTGGTGGTGATCACGTTCCATTCGCTTGAGGACAGGATCGTGAAGCAGGCATTCCAACGCCTGTCGGGCAAATGTTCGTGCCCGCCCAGAATGCCCGTGTGCCACTGTGGGGCGGCAAAAAAAGTTGAGATCCTGACGCGAAAGCCGGTTCTGCCCGGCGAGCAGGAGATGCTCAGGAATTCGCGTTCGCGCAGTGCAAAGTTACGAGCTGCATTAAAAAGGAAGTAGCTGAAGGTGACTTGTATTCCAAACCTTGGAGGGAAATGATGAAAAAGAAACGGACGGGCCGGGCAACGCAGCAGGCGAACAGGAAGAGGCGAATCAGGACGTATCTATTGATGCTCGTTTGCGGCGCGGTGCTGGTTTCGGGTTTCTTTTTTGCCGCGAGGCAGCATTTCTCGTCGATGGATCTGGGCATGAAGAACTCGAAGCTGCGGAGGCAGATCGATGAGCTGCAGGCCGAGAAGAGGCGTTTATTGCTGGCAAAGGAGACGTCACTTTCGCCCAGTGAGCTGAAAAAGGCCGCAAAGAAGGCAGGAGTAGGCGAGCCGAGCGAGGCTACTCCTACTGAGGTGTCGCAGATCACAGCAACCGGCAAGGATAAGGCCGCCCAGCCTGTAAAGGATGAATCGGCGGCGGCGTCCCTGATCGTAAAGACCGCAATGACCTCGCCGACGGCGTCGTCAGTGGCGGCCGTCGCAAAGATCGACAAGCAACAGCCCAAACCGGCTGCAAAACGGACATTGGCAACGGAGTAGATAAATGCGACGCCCAAGACAAGCAAAGAAG
>CAZMQR010000357.1:0-2719 GCA_964568325.1 uncultured Chloracidobacterium sp.
TTGCAGGAAAGCGAGAAGTTTTACCGGATCCGATCTATAACAGCATCGCCGTGACCAAGTTTATCAACGGCCTGATGTGGGAAGGCAAGAAAACCGTCGCCGAGCAGATCTTTTATGCCGCGATGACAAAGCTTGAAGAAAAGACGGGCGAGGAAGCACTGAAAGTATTCAAACGGGCACTTGACGGCGTCGCTCCGACCCTCGAGGTCAAATCGCGTCGTATCGGCGGTGCTACCTATCAGGTCCCGCTCGAGGTCAGCCGCGACCGCCGCAATACGCTGGCGATCCGCTGGATCGTGCTCAATGCACGCAACCGAAGCGAAAAAACGATGGAAGACCGTCTTGTCGGCGAGCTTCTCGATTCAGTGAACGGCCGCGGCGGAGCGATGAAAAAGAAAGACGACGTTCACCGCATGGCCGAAGCCAACAAGGCTTTCGCGCACTATCGGTTCTAGGAAAGATTTACCGCAGAGACGCAGAGACGCTGAGATTTGTTTCTGTTCTTCTCTGCGACTCCGCGTCTCAGCGGTTAAATAGTTGTAATGGCAAAGATTAGCTTAGACAAATTTAGAAACATCGGCATCATGGCCCATATCGACGCGGGTAAGACCACGGCGACAGAGCGCATTTTGTATTACACCGGTGTTTCGCACAAGATCGGCGAAGTTCACGAAGGAACGGCGACGATGGACTGGATGGAGCAGGAGCAGGAGCGTGGCATTACGATCACTTCGGCCGCGACCACCTGTTTCTGGACACGAAATAACATCGAGCACCGCATCAATATTATCGATACACCGGGACACGTTGACTTCACGATGGAAGTTGAGCGGTCCCTTCGGGTTTTAGACGGCGCGGTTGCTGTTTTCGATGGCGTCGCAGGTGTCGAGCCGCAGTCTGAGACCGTCTGGCGTCAAGCTGATAAATACGGCGTGCCGCGTATCTGCTTTGTAAATAAGCTGGATCGTGCGGGTGCATCGTTTGAGAGAAGCTTCAAATCGATCCTCGACCGCCTCGGGGCTAATGCTGTCGCTATGCAGATCCCGATCGGCCTTGAGGAGCACTTCAAGGGTGTCGTCGACCTGATCACGATGAAGGCTCTCATTTGGAGCAACGAGGCAAAAGGAGCGAATTACGAGACTGTCGATATTCCTGCCGACCTTGTCGATCAGGCCAAGGCGGAACGCGAAAAGCTTGTCGAGGCTGTTTCGGCTATCGACGACGATCTGATGGTGAAGTACCTCGAGGGCGAAGAGATCTCAGAAGATGAGATTCGAGCCGCTTTGAGAAGGGGAACGCTGGAGATGAAGATCGTGCCGGTGTTTACGGGTTCGGCTTTCAAGAACAAGGGCGTCCAGACACTGCTTGACGGCGTTGTCGACTACCTGCCGTCGCCTTTGGATGTTCCGGCTATCGAGGGCGAGAATCCGAAGACGGGCGAGATGGAAACGCGTGGCGCGGATGCGAAAGCGCCATTTGCGGGCCTCGTCTTTAAGCTAATGGCCGACAAGCACTTGGGCCAACTCGCTTTTGTCCGCATCTACTCCGGCACCGTCACTTCAGGCTCCTACGTCTATAACACGATCAAGAATTCTAAGGAACGCGTCGGCCGTCTGATGATGATGCACGCAAACAAGCGTGAGGACGTCGAAAAGGCAAGCGCGGGCGAGATCGTTGCCATCGGGGGTATGAAGAATGTCACGACGGGCGAGACGATCTCAGATGAATCGAAACAGATCATTCTGGAGTCGATGGAGTTTCCGGATCCTGTCGTTCGTGTTGCGGTCGAGCCGAAAACACGCGCCGATCAGGATAAGATGGGCATCGCGCTCAATCGACTTGCCCAGGAAGATCCGTCGTTCCAGGTCTCGACCGACCACGAAACGGGCCAAACGATCATCGCCGGTATGGGCGAGCTTCACCTTGAGATTATCGTCGATAGGATGAAGCGCGAGTTTGGCGTTGAGGCGAATGTTGGCAAGCCGCAGGTTGCGTATCGCGAGACCATCACGATCGGGGCACCGGGCAAAGAGATATTTAAGAAGCAGTCGGGCGGCCGCGGCCAGTTTGGCCACGTTGAGCTTGAGATTGAGCCGGCTCCGGGCGAAGGTTTTGTCTTTGAAGACAAGATAACCGGCGGTGCGATCCCGAAGCAGTTCATTAAGCCAGTCAGCGAAGGTGTTCGCGATGCTATGCGGCGGGGATTTCTCGCCGGATACGAGCTGGTCGATATCAAGACCACCTTGATCTACGGGTCGTATCACGAGGTTGACTCGGACGAGCGTTCATTCCACATCGCAGGTTCGCTGGCGTTCCAGGATGCCCTTAAGAAGGCAAAGCCCGTTCTACTGGAGCCGATCATGCGTGTCGAGGTCGTAACGCCCGAGGAATACATGGGCTCGGTCAACGGTGATCTTAACCGCCGCCGCGGACAGATCGAGAAGATGGAGCCGCGTCCGGGAAATGTTTCGGTCGTTACGGCGTTTGTGCCGCTGAGCGAGATGTTTGGTTATACGACTGATCTTCGCTCGGCAACGCAGGGACGGGCGACAAGCTCGATGCACTTTGAACGTTATGCAGAGGCACCGAGAAATGTCGCGGAAGAGATCATCGCAAAGGTCAAGGGAGCGAGTAACTAGTTTCTAATTACTTTGAGAGGAGAATATGAGCAAAGAGAAATTCGATCGCAGTAAGCCGCATGTGAATATTGGGACAATTG
>CAZMQR010000358.1:0-2716 GCA_964568325.1 uncultured Chloracidobacterium sp.
GGGCTTCTGCATTTGCTAGAATACTCGTTTCGGCTATTACCGGAATTCTCGGCTGTAATGAGTATCAAGCAGATCACCGTCCGCGGGGCACGCCAGCATAACCTCAAGAACATCGACGTCGATATTCCGAGGGACAAGTTTGTCGTGGTCACGGGCCTGTCGGGCAGCGGGAAATCGTCGCTTGCCTTCGACACGATCTATGCCGAGGGACAGCGGCGTTATGTCGAATCGCTGTCTGCATACGCCCGGCAATTCCTCGATCAGCTTGAGAAGCCGGACGTCGATTCGGTCGAGGGTTTGAGCCCCGCCATTTCAATCGAGCAAAAGACAATTTCGCGTTCGCCGCGCTCGACCGTCGGTACGGTCACGGAGATCTACGACTTTCTGCGGCTGCTTTTCTCTTCGATAGGCCAGCCGCATTGCAGCGGCTGCGGGGCTCCGATCACGCGGCAATCGGTCGATCAGATCGTCGCGGGCATCAGTGAGCTAAAGGAGAGCGAACGCGTGATGATCCTTGCCCCGATCGTTCGGGGCCGTAAGGGCGAATTCAAGAAGGAACTCGAAAAACTCCACAAAGACGGGTATGTGCGTGCCCGAATAGACGGTGAGATCCGCCAGCTCGACGAAGAGATCCTGCTCGACAAGCGAAAGAACCACACCATCGAGGTCGTCGTCGACCGCCTGCTGATGAAGAACGGCGTCCGCGAACGCCTGACCGAATCGGTCAAAACGGCCTTAAAGCTCACTGGCGGAGCCGTCCTAATTTCTGTCATCGACGGCGAGGAAAAGCTCTATTCCGAGCGAATGGCGTGCGTCAGTTGCGGCATCAATATCGCCCAACTGGAGCCGCGCTCGTTCTCGTTCAACTCGGCCTACGGCGCCTGCAAACGCTGCCAGGGCATCGGCACCGTTATGGAGATCGACGCGACGAAGATCATTCCGGACGGTAACGTGACCGTGGGCAAGATCGATTTTCTAAATGGTGCCGACAAGGCCGGTGCGACATTTCTGCGTGGTGCGCTTGTCTCGATCATCGAGAAATTCAGTGGTGGTGACAAGCTGGAACCGCCGACCGGCAAGGAAAAGACGAAGAAAACGCGGCGACGAAAGAACAAGGATGAGGTCAGTGGTAGCGAATTTGATGGGTTGATGGCGACTCCGTACGCCGATCTGCCGCAGGAGATACGCGACGCGTTCATGAACGGCACGAAACGGCGGCTGACGTTCCGGCACGGTGATTACAAGTTCGAACGTGACTGGCGCGGTGCTCTTCGTGCGATGCGTGAGCGCGTCGAAAATCCGCCGTCTGAGAAGATAAAGGCCGCGCTCGAAGAACTGATCGCTCCGATGCCGTGCCCGAGTTGCGGCGGGGCACGCCTCCAGCCCGAAAGCCTCGCTGTAAGGGTCGGCGGCCTCGGCATCGCGGATTACACGGGCCTTGCGATCACTGATGCATGCCAGCGGTTCTCAAAGATAAAGCTCACGGCCCGCGAAGAAAAGATCGCGGGGCTGGTGTTAAGAGAAGTGCAGGGCCGCCTGAGATTCCTGGATGCGGTCGGCCTCGGCTATCTCACTCTGGGGCGTGCCTCGGGGACACTGTCGGGCGGCGAAGGCCAACGGATCCGGCTCGCGACGCAGATAGGGTCGCAGCTTCGCGGCGTACTCTATGTGCTCGACGAACCATCGATCGGCCTGCATCCGCGTGACAATAAACGGCTGCTGGAAACGTTGCACGAGCTTCGCGACCTAGGCAACACGGTGCTGGTGGTCGAGCATGACCAGGAAACCATCGAACACGCCGACCACGTCATCGACCTCGGCCCGCTCGCCGGCACACACGGCGGCGAGGTGATCGCGACAGGCCGCCCTAGAGATATCACAAATCACGCCGGCTCGCTCACCGGGCGCTACCTAAGCGGCGATCTCAAGATCGATATTCCTGACGTCCGCCGCCTGCCAAACGGCCAGCGGCTGAATGTCAAGGGAGCCCGAGGCCACAATCTAAAGAATATCGACGTCGAATTCCCGCTCGGGCTTTTCACGGTCGTCACAGGCGTCTCAGGTTCGGGCAAATCGACGCTGGTCGAAGAAATTCTTTATCCGGCACTCTATCGTCACGTTTACAAGTCTTCCGTCACGCCGCTCGAGCACGACCGTATCGACGGCCTCGACCTCGTGGACAAGATCATCGAGATCGACCAATCGCCCATCGGCCGCACGCCACGATCAAATCCGGCAACATATACGGGGCTTTTCTCGCCGATCCGCGACCTCTACGCGATGCTGCCCGAGAGCCGCACGCGCGGCTACAAGGCCGGCCGATTCTCGTTCAACGTAAAAGGCGGGCGCTGCGAGGCGTGCGAGGGCGACGGGCTGAAACGCATCGAGATGAACTTCCTGCCCGACGTTTACGTCACCTGCGATGTCTGCCGCGGCAAACGTTACAATCGCGAAACGCTCGCCGTCAAATACAAAGGCCTCTCGATCGCCGACCTGCTCGCGACCACCATCGAGGACGCCCTGCCGCTGCTCGAAAACATCCCAGCGATCGCGTCAAAACTGCAAACACTCATCGACGTCGGCCTCGGCTACATCCAGATCGGCCAGTCCTCGACGACGCTCTCCGGCGGCGAGGCCCAACGTATCAAACTCGCCAAAGAGCTGAGCAAGCGTGCCACCGGCAAGACGATCTACATCCTCGACGAGCCTACGACCG
>CAZMQR010000359.1:0-2678 GCA_964568325.1 uncultured Chloracidobacterium sp.
GTACGCCACGGGGATAGGATACAACGAGCGGTAGGCAGTAGGCAGGAGCCAGGAGTCAGTAGCCAGTAGCCAGGAGCCGGTAGGTTGACACTAGTGCAAAGACGTGCTATGTATGATACATGCCGTTGGACAGGGATTTTGAGAGGTTTTTGGGTGGGGCCGGGGAGCCGGCGTCTAAGAGGGTGCATGTTACGATCAGTCCGCAGAATTTGATATTGCTGAACCGGAACGCGTTTGAGATGTTTGGCAGGCCTGAGGCGGTTCGGTTGAGTTACAGCCGGCAGCGGGACACGATCGCGATCGAGCCGACGAGCCCGCGCCTCAACGATGCGTTCCCGGTGATCGCGAACAACCACAACTGGCGTATAAACGCGGCGCCGTTTTGCAGGCATTTCGGCATCAAGATCGACGCGCAGACGAAGTTCCTTGCCCCGGTGATCAAGCGCGACGCGATGCTACTAAAGCTCTCTGAGACCATCTCTGTCGCCCGCCAAAAGCGAAGGAAAAGGTAGCCGTCGGCCCCCTGACGTCTGCCGGCTTGCCAGAGCCCCGACATATTTGTTGACCAGATATTATAACATTCGTTATAATCGCACCATGACCGCTAAACTCAAGATCACCACCGTCGGCAACTCAGCCGGGATCGTCCTGCCCCGCGAGATACTCGAACGACTCCGCGTCGGCAAGGGCGACACGCTTTTCGCCGTCGAGACGCCAAACGGCATCGAGCTGACGGCATTTGACGAGGAATACGCCGAGGACATGGCGGTTGCTGAAAAGATCATGCGCGATAATCGTGACCTTCTCAGGAAGCTGGCCGAATGATGCGCTGGTTACGAAGCGATCGCGTCCTCGCCATTCATCGACGTCAGATCGCCGAACACGGCGGCTCGGACGGAGTGCGCGATATGGGCCTGTTAGAGTCTGCCCTCGCAAGACCGCTGAACCTCCATGCTTACGAGCCTGATTCTGACATCGCCGCTCTCGCCGCGGCGTACGGGTTCGGCATCGTCAAGAACCATCCATTTATCGACGGCAACAAACGCACCGGCTACGTAGCGATGGAATGGTTCCTCGTCCGAAACGGGCACACGCTAATCGCAACCCCAGAAGAAAAATACCTAACCATCCTCACCCTAGCCTCCGGCGACCTGTCGGAAGAGGAATTGGCCCAATGGCTCCGCGATCACATCGCCTAAGATCTTCGGCCGCAAAGCGGCAAGCAGAAAATAGCCGGATGCGAAGCTTCTGGATGTTCCAAAGATGGAAATCAGATCACCGAGGTGCATCTACGGGAGTTTGTGGGAGCTTCACTTCGGCGGGTTGCGGAACTTAAACGTACTCGCGCAGACCACTTCGGGCTTTTCCAGCCAACTGTTCTTGCGTTTTGGACGACATCAGATTTTCACAAAAGCGCAAAGGCATACGCGAAGGAAATGGGCATTTGGTATCTCGGTGGACCGGCACTCTGCCAACTCGCTACGTCCCTAGGCTTTGCGGATGAGTAGATGACTGTTGCTGTTAGGAGTAGCGTGGAACTTCGTTCCGTGAGGGCAAAGCTATCGGTAAATGTATCTGCTGATCAGCGCCAGAACATATGAGGCGTTCCTTGTGAAACTCTTGTAATCCTGACCAGAGAATGAGCCCGTTTCCGAGAACCGGTCACAGATTTTCTTTATGACCTTATAGTATTGGTGTCTGGTTTTTCCAGTTGATAACGGGGTATAGTCCATTCCCACGTCCGTTACGAGAACCGTGAACTCAGATTTTCTTGTCAAGGTTTCCAGTGTTTGCCTTCGAGGGTTTTCGCGAAAGCAATCAAGTCGTCAGCGTCTACTTTCATAGTCGGGATTCGTCGCGTCACTCAGACTTCGCGATCAGTTACACCGTAATAGGCCAATCTAGACCTCGTCGTCTCCACAATCTTATTCGTATCGGATTCAACTAACCAAGAATGATAGCGCCAGGCCCCGTCGTCGCTCAAGGCGAAGCCTGTCATGGGAACAAACCTGTCAGGTTTTCCCTTTGCCCGATACCTTCCCATCGTGCGGGCAACGTTGCCATGGCAGTCGCCTACTCTCTGCTTCCACACTCGCGCTTCTGCACCGTCCCTGAACTCGCCGTCTTTAAGTAGCTGTCTGTATTCAGCTTTTGGAACAAGGATCACGGCTACGCCGCCAACTTCGAGCAACCGCGCTTTCAGAACTTCGACCTTTGCATACGGATAAACGGTATCCGCCGTATACCCGAAGTCACGCAGATACTCCAGACGAGATTCTGACATCGGGGCAGTTTTGATTCGTAGCGTCATAGTGTTTTGATTATCGTACTAAAGTCCATACGGAGCACATCCTCCTTATGCAACCGTAGCCGCGGAGGGCGGAGCGGTGGGGGGCACGGCGTAAGGTGAGTTCGGGCTTTGAGTCTTTGGCGCGGTTGGCGCTCATGACGCGGGAGACGGCTTCGCTCTTGGGGACGGGAGATCGCTTGTCGCGGAGGTACGGCATGGGGATAGGATACAACGAGCAGTAGGCAGTAGGCAGTTGGCCGCTGCTTATCGCTCACTGCTGCTGCCTACTGCCGGCTCGTGCCTTCGATCTCGAGGATGAGGTCGGCACCGTAGGCTTTTGCAGGGGTTTGGTAGCCGGGCGTGAGGTTGCCGGCGAGGATCTTTTCGG
>CAZMQR010000360.1:0-2657 GCA_964568325.1 uncultured Chloracidobacterium sp.
CTGGTGCAGCCCGTCGGACCATCGGCGGCCGTGCATAAGTCTGCCCGTAAAATCGTCGACGATGATGACTTCGCCGTCCTGGACGACGTAATGGTGGTCGAGCTTGTAGAGCGTGTGGGCTTTCAGGGCCGACTCGACGCAATGGAGCATGTCCATGTTCGATGGGTCATAGAGGTTTGACACGCCGAGGAGCTTTTCAGCACGCGTCACGCCCTGTTCGGTAAGAACAGCCGAGTGGTTCTTTTCATCGACCAGATAATCACCGGTCGTAACCTTTGTCTCCTCATCCTTAGTGCCCTTTTCGAGCTGCGGGATGATCTGATTGGCAGTGTAATACTTGTCCGTCGCCTCGTCGGACGCGCCAGAGATGATAAGCGGCGTTCTCGCCTCGTCGATCAGGATGGAATCGACCTCGTCGATGATCGCGAAGTAATGGTCCGGCTGGACGAGCGACTCGACGTCGAACTTCATATTGTCACGCAGGTAATCGAAGCCGAACTCATTGTTCGTGCCGTACGTGATGTCGCAGGCGTAGGCGTCTTTGCGGGCAACGTCGTCCATGTCGTTCTGGATGCAGCCGACATTGAGGCCGAGGAATTTGTGGATGCGGCCCATCCACTCGGCATCGCGGGAGGCGAGGTAATCGTTGACCGTCACGACGTGAACGCCGCGGCCGGTAAGGCCGTTGAGGTAAGAAGGCAATGTCGCGACGAGCGTCTTACCTTCGCCCGTTCTCATCTCAGCGATGCGGCCCTGGTGCAGGGCGATGCCGCCGATCAACTGAACGTCAAAATGGCGCATTCCCGTGACGCGCTTCGACGCCTCGCGGATCGTCGCGAATGCCTCGGGCAGCAGTTGGTGAAGGATCTCCTGCTCGGCCTTTCGCCGCTCGTCCTTGTCATCGATCCCGTCGAGATGCTGCCTGATAACCTCCTTGAACTTCGGCGTCTGCGCCTTTAGCTCGTCATCGGACATCGCTTGCATCCGAGGCTCGATCTCATTGATCTCAGCGACCGTTGTCTTTACATTCTTGAGAAAGACATCGCTCGATGAGCCGAATATCTTCTTGACCAATTTATCTGCAAACTTGTTTGTTGCCATGGTTTTCTCCCGTTTAGAGTTCAAGCTTTAGCTTGTAGATGACGTTCGGAGGACGAACTAAAGTTTGAACTCAGAACAAGGGAATGGCGAGTTAAAATTGGTGATGCTCGCCGCTACTGTGCGTTTGATGCAAGCAGCGAATCTAGCGAGCCGCGGGGAAGACGTGTGACGACGACGGTGTGTTGCGCGACCTGGCGAACGAGTTCGTGCCGAAGTGTCGCAGTGCGAATCGGTGTCGTCCGCGTGGAAAAAACGGGGCTAGCCTCCTGCGCTGTATAGGGCGGCAGAACACTCTGCGTTAAATCAAAGCGATCTGGCAGCAGATCGAAGCGGCCGCGACGGTTTAGATCATCGAGAGCTACGAGAAAACGTTCAATATATTCAAGCTCAAAAGGAACGGACGTTACGGGCGAACTGTCATCCGGATTCTTATCCAGATCGTCTCGCGTCCCTGCCTCTTCGCGTATTGCAAACTGCTTCGCCGTCGCGGCTTGCGCCAGCGCCTGCGGCGTGGCGCCGACGAGGACAAGGCCAAGATAGACGCCGATGGTCGTCAGGAAGATGATCGAATTGTGGTTTTTGCGATCCAAACTATTTCTTCAATTCCTTTTCAACCATTTCACGAAAGGTCGCTTTTGGTAATTCGAGGGCGATGATAACCGAGCGGCCACTGCTGCTCGCTGTGGTGCCATTTAGAAGCGTCAAATCACGTCGGTCGGCCTCTGACGCATTCGCGTGATCTTTTTGCGTCCGAAGAAGCGAGATCATAGTCGATGCCATCGTCTTTACCGCGATCGCCCGCAATGCACCGGACGTTTCAGAGGTGACCGTTGCGTTAAAGAGCGAATTGTCCTGTCGCGCGCGAACCGCTATTTCGCTCGATCCGATGTCGGTGAGATATCGCGTATAGCCGCTTTGGTCAATGGTCGCTAGATAGTTTTTTACGAGTTCCGTCATCCGTGCGTCGCCGTCGCTGCGCGTGAACACGATCGACGCCGGATCGAATCGGCCGTCCTTTCCGACGGTTGCTTTCATCTCAACGTCAAACGGAGCTCCGAGATCAAGCTTCCCGTCTGAATGGGCACGTTGCGCAGCGGCACCCGACGTTTCCGGCAGAGGCCTGGACACAGATGAGTCTGACGTCGGCTGTCCCGCGGCGAAGACAGCCGCAGCCAGAAACGTTATGGCCAATAGCCATGGATGCGACGAGCGGATCATCATTAATTGCGCGACGCCGTATTTTCGACCAGCCGCACCGATGAAGTGCTATTCGGCTGCTTCGGCGCGTTGCGCTGCTCGGCGAGCTTGCGCTGGATCATCATTTGCAGGTCGGCCTTAGGGATATTGAACAGGACCTCAAGCTTCTTGCCCGTGGGCTTGACGCTTGCGTTCTGCAGCAGGACGAGGTCGTCCTTGTCGTTCTGATCGGCCTGAGCGGTTTCCTTCGCCTTTTTCTTGTCGCCGAGCAGCAGGCCAAGCGCGGTCGCGACCGATTGGGCACGCATATCATTCTCAAAATCCGTCTGTATCATGGCGACGACCGTTTGATCGTTTTG
>CAZMQR010000361.1:0-2653 GCA_964568325.1 uncultured Chloracidobacterium sp.
GATTGGAGAAGGATTTTTTGGAAAAGGGCGGATTGAAAGAGAACATGTTTCGCGCACGCGTTGAGTATCGTGACAAGCAGAGACGGAGATGAAATGAGAATTGAGAATTGAGAAGTGAGAAGGAAGGATCGGGCATCAAGATAAAGCATTTGACACAAACGTATGAGACACGAGGAACCGGAGTGGTTGATAGTTGAGAGGCGGTTGGGGCAGAGGCGGCAGAGGCGGCAGAGGCGGGGGCGGTATGTTTCGATCAATCGGCGGGGCGAGATCGCGATGAATGACGAGGCTTGGTCGGCGATACGGCGGCCTTATAACGTGACGCTGTTGTGGAACCCGAAGGAGCACGTGATCGGCGTGAAATTCCCGCGGGCGGTGGACAGGAACTTTTTCCCGACTCGGGGCTACGGACGCGACCGCAAGATGCGTGTGGTGAGGGCGGGGAGATTGCTGAAACAATTCGGCATAACGATCGACGAGACGCTGCGGTTCCCGCGAACACAGGTAGTGATGATCGGCGACGATCCGACGTTGATCCTGCGGATCAGTGATGAGTGATGGGTGATAAGTGATTAGTTAGGAGAATTCGGGCGGGATCGGGGTTTCGAGGGTGATCAGTTCGGCGGTTGCGGGGTGAGGGAAGGCGAGGTGCTGGGCGTGGAGGCAGAGGCGGCTGTGGGCCCGGGTTGAGCGCTGTTGGTCGCCAAGGATGGGGTGGCCGATCGATTGGCAGTGGATGCGGAGTTGGTTGGTGCGGCCGGTGACGGGTTCTAACTCGACTAAAGTCGAGTTGGTGTCGCGGTTGCGTGAGAGGACGAGGTAGTTGGTGACGGAGTGTTTGCCTGTGGGGTGGACGCTCCATTGTTTTTGCATCGCGTGGCGGCCGATGGGGGCCGTGATGGTGCCGGCGTCTTGTTCGATAATGCCCTCGACGAGGGCGATGTAGAGTTTTTTGACCTGTTTGCGCATGAAGGAGCGGGACAGGGCGCGGTGGGCGGCAGGAGTTTTGGCTACTACTATGAGGCCTGAGGTGTTTTTGTCGAGGCGATGGACCAGGCCGGGCCTGATAAGTGGTGAGTGATGAGTGGTAAGTGATGAGTTTAGGTGGTATGTGAGGGCGTTTAGGAGCGTGCCGGTCTTTTCGCGGTGCGATGGGTGGACGAGCATGCCGGTGGGCTTGTTGACGACGATCAGGTGGGCGTCTTCGAAGACGATGTCGAGCGGGATGTTTTCGGGGCGCATTGAGGTGCCGCGGGTCGGGTCGTAGGCGACCTCGATGAAATCGTTCGGGCGGACGCGATAGCCGCTGTTCTCGTGGGAGCCGTTTACCTCGATGTGGCCGTCGCGCACTAGTTCGCGAATATACATCTTGCTGAGCTGCGGCAGATGGTCGGTGAGGTAGGAGCCGAGCTTTTGCTTGTGACACTCGGGCTCGACCTCGAAAGTCAGCCGCGTGATTTGTTCGCGTCTCGGCACGGGTGTAGATTCTAACGCGTGGCCGACGAAACGGAAAAACTGATCGCCGAACTGCCCGACAGCGGTGCCGCGCGGCGCTTCGTCGAGGACCTCGCCGTAAAGCATCCCGAGCACCATTCGCGGCTGGCGGCGAACGCCGCGCTGCTCTCGGATGCGGCGACGCTGGCGGCGTTCAGCCCGCTGCTTGCGACCACGCTGCTGCAGACGCCGGAATATCTGTGGTGGCTCGAAGAGAAGCGGCGTTCTGTAAAAGACCGGGACAAGGAGGTGCTTCTCGCGTCGCTGAGGCGGTTTGCCGAGACGAATCGCGAGCTCGATCCGCAGGTGATATTTACGCGGTTTCGGCGGCGGGAATTGCTGAGGATATATCTGCGCGACATCCGGCGGCTGGCGACGATCGCGGAGGTCACGGAAGAGATATCGAATCTCGCCGATGCGACGCTGGAGTTTGCGTTAGAGATGGCCCGGGCTGAGATCGTCGAGCGATTTGGCGAGCCGGGAAGTGACGCGGGTTTTTGCGTGATCGCCTTGGGGAAACTTGGCTCGCGCGAGTTGAACTATTCCTCCGATATTGACCTCGTTTTCCTATATTCCAACGAAGGCACCTCGACCGGCGGGCGGCGTGAAGCGGTGACGAATCGCGAATATTTCGTCAAACTCGCCGAGCATACGATCAAGCTGATCGGCGGGCATTCGGGCGAGGGAACAGCGTATCGCGTCGATGTGCGTCTGAGGCCGCACGGCACGCTTGGGCCGTTAGCGGCATCGTTTTCGGACACTGTTCGCTATTACCAGAACGAGGCGCGGCCGTGGGAACGGCAGGTGATGGTGCGCTCGAGGTGTTCGGCGGGCGACGCGGGGCTTTTCAAGCGGTTGTTCGGTGAGATCGAGCCGCTGGTGTTTGTTAAGGATGAGACGGTCGAGGCGGCTTTGGCAAATGCTCGGGCGTCGAAGGACAAGATCGACCTGCAGGCTCGCGGCGGCGGATTTAACGTCAAGCTCGGCCGTGGCGGCATTCGCGAGATCGAATTTATCGCACAGGCGTTGCAATTGGCATACGGCGGGCGTGATAGGTGGCTGCGCGAGGGGCACACGCTGATATCGCTGGCCCGGCTGGCCGACCGTGGGCATCTGACCGAGAGCGAGCTGACCGAATTATCGTCTGCGTATGAGTTTT
>CAZMQR010000362.1:0-2652 GCA_964568325.1 uncultured Chloracidobacterium sp.
GAACGCGGCCATCGCGTTGTCAAGCGTGATCAGGACAGTCGTTCCAGCAACGGCCGGAGCCATGGCAAGAAATATCCACGACACCGCCGTCTGGGCCTTGCCCCGCATCATTATGGCAAAAACGACGATGCTGGCGGCAAAGGCGAGCAGCGTCGCGACAGCGCAGCCCAGCATGCCATATCTCGGGATAAGCAGCATATTGCCTGCAATGTTGACGATAGCGGCGGCGATCGCAGCGGTCATCGGGACGTAGGTCATCGACAGGGCGTTTGCGCGAACCGCATAGCCGATCGTTGCGGGCAGTGCGACCGCCGAGGCGGCGAGCAGTATCCATAACGGCACACCTGCGGCAGCGTATTCGGGGCCAAAGACCATCGGAATTGCGTAATATCCGGCAAGGCCGATGGCCGCACACGCAACGCCCCAGCCGAGCGTCAGGCCGGGCAGGACGTTGCGAAAATAGTTTTCGGTGCGTGTGCCTTGGTCCTCAGCCTGCAAGGTAATGAACAGCGGCAGCAATAGCGTATTCGCGAGCGTCGGCAGTTGCATGGCGATGCCGTTGATCTGCGTCGCGATCGAATAGACGCCGAGGTCCGAAGTCGAGAGGAACTTTGAGACAAACGCCGCATCGACATACGTCCCCGACAGATAGCCGACCAGCGTAAACGGCAGTAGCGGCAGCGAGAACAGGGCGATCTTTTTCGCCATGTCGAACCGAAGCGGAAACCGGCGCAACACGACATATCGCAGTATTACAAGCCCGGCAACGGCCATCAACGCCGGTGCGGCGATATAGCAAACGATGACGGAAGAGAATTCAAGCCTGTTCGCGACGATCAGACCTGTAATCCCGGCGACGATCAGCAGGCGTTCCAGCATCTGCAAGCAGCCCTGCGCTCGCAGCATCTTTGCCGCCTGCAAACTCATCTGCACATGAACCCAAACGGCCGTGAACGCGAAATGCAAAAGTACCAGAGGGAATACAGCCCAAGTGAGCTTGAGCCAATCGCTGACGGGCCCAAACCAATATTGGCCGAGGATGCCGACGATAAAAAGGTTCGCGGCCAGCATCGCAAGTCGCGTCCAGAATGTGGATGCAATAGCCGCAGAATCGACAAATTCCTCGACGCCGTAACGCACGACGGCGACGCACGTCCAGTTAACAAACACCTGCGCGATCTGCGACGCCGCAATAACGGCCACGACCGAGCCATAACCGCTGCTGCCGAAATGCCGCGTGATCAGCCACACCGTCGCAAACGAGAACACCGCGCTCAACGCCTGAAAGACGATCAGCGAGATGTAGTTGCGCGGTGCATTGCGAATGTCCCAGGCGGAACTCTGTCGTTCGGAATTGTCGGGTGTCACGGAGAAAGTTTATTGACTGAGTTTGAAGCGGTCAACGCGTGATCGTCGCTTGTCTAGAGCCATCGACGGACTCGCCTGTAATAATCCTCGTACTCACTACCAAACTCACGCCGGCAGCGAGGCTCCTCGTGTAGGACTATGAACAGATTGAACGCGGCAAAAACTATCGCGGCGTATATCGCCAACGCAAGACTCCAAATGAATACGGCCTCGCCGATCATGATAAACATTACACCGACGTACATTGGATTTCGTGAATACTTGTAGAGCCCGCGAATGACGAGTTTCTTCGTCGGGTCGATCGGCGAGATCGTTCCTTTACCTTCGGTCGCGAACCTCAAAACGCAATTCAACAGAATGCAGGTGCCGGCGACCATCACGACCGCACCGGCCACATTCAACGCCGTCCAACGCTCCGGCAACAGCTCCGTTCGCGAGTAATAAAGGATCAAAAACGGGATCAGAACCGTCACCACGCCCGGCTGCAATATCGTAAAAAGGAAGTTTCTAAGTAGCAGCGATAGCATTAATAATCAACCTGCGTGTCTTCAGACAAGCCCAAACCCTTATTGTTTGTTTTGGCTTATCGATCGCCACTTCATATTCTACTGAATGAGGGCGATAATCCATTACCATTGATTGCTACTGCAACCCATTAACGGAACCCGCCATTAAATGGCGAGATTGCTTCCTTAGGACTTCCGTAGGATGTGTGAGCCTATTCAACTAATTTAGTATGAGCGTCAAACATATTTTTGTATTGTCATCCGTGACCGTTGTTCTTGCGATCTTGCTTCTCGGTTTGCTCAGCCCGTATTTTTTATTGGGGTTTATCGTCGTTGGGCCGGTCATTTTGGTCGGCGTGGTCGATATGGTTCAAAAACGGCAGACGATCCGACGAAACTTCCCCGTGATCGGGAATTTCCGTTATATGCTCGAGAAGGTTCGGCCGGAGATAATGCAGTATTTTGTCGAGACCGATACAGAAGGCAAACCAATAAACCGTATCTTTCGCTCTGTGATCTACCAGCGAGCAAAGAAGGAGACCTCGACCAGCCCTTTCGGAACGCAGTGGGATGTCTATCGAGCCGGATACGAATGGATCGAGCATTCGATCTATGCCGCTCACCCAAAGGATCTGGAACCGGAACAACGCGTCATGGTCGGCGGAAAGGACTGCCAACAGTCTTACCTGGCAAGTCGTTTGAACATTTCAGGAATGAGCTTTGGTTCGCTGAGCAAGAATGCCGTGTTGGCGATGAATGCGGGTGCGAAGATGGGCGG
>CAZMQR010000363.1:0-2635 GCA_964568325.1 uncultured Chloracidobacterium sp.
ATCGCAGGGCACGCTGCAGTACATCTTTGAGTTCCAAACGCTCGTCTGCCAGCTCACGGGAATGGAGGTCGCGAACGCATCGATGTATGACGGCTCGACGGCAACGGCCGAGGCATACCTGATGGCCCAACGCGTGACGCGCCGTGACAAGATCGTCGTTGCTGAAGCGGTTCATCCCGAATACCGCGAGGTTGCCCGCACATATTCGCAGCACGGCGACACCGTCATCGAGACCGTCGGCTACGACGCCGAAACCGGCCGCGTCGGCGACCTGTCATCACTGGATGACAAGACTGCCGCCCTGGTCGTTCAGTCGCCGAATTTCTTTGGCTGCATCGAGGATCTCGAATCGCTTGCAGACCAGGCGCACGCGGTGGGGGCGTTGTTCGTTGTGGTCGTTACCGAAGCGATCTCGTTCGGTTTGCTAAAGCCGCCTGGTGCGTGCGGTGCCGATATCGTTGTTGGTGAGGGCCAATCGTGGGGTGTGCCGATGAGTTTCGGCGGGCCGCATGTTGGTATCTTTGCCACTCAGGAAAAGTACGTTCGCCAAATGCCGGGCCGTCTGTGCGGCATCGCCTACGACAAAGACGGCAACCGCGGTTTCGTGCTGACTCTTTCAACCCGCGAGCAGCACATTCGCCGCGAAAAAGCGACGTCAAACATTTGCACCAACCAGGGCCTCATCGCTCTCGCCGCGACCATCTATATGGAGACAATGGGGAAAAAGGGCCTGCAAGAGGTTGCGATGCAGAACGCTCAAAAGGCTACATATGCAAGAGAGCAGATCGCGGGCGTCGACGGCTATTCCATCGCTTTTTCGTCGCCGACGTTCAATGAGTTCGTTGTCCGCGGTCCGCTCCCCGCGACTGACATCTTAGAAAAACTACGAACCAAAGATGGTATCATCGGCGGCTTCGCTTTGTCGAAGTATTACAGCGGTCGTGACAACGACTTTCTCGTCTGCGCGACCGAGACCAACACTCGCGAGCAGATCGATGCGCTCGCTTCGGCACTTGGCTCTTAAGAATGGACATCGACCGGAGAAAATTCCTCTCCTCCGCCGGCAAGGGGCTTGGCCTTATGGCGATGTCGTCCGCGACGGTTGCTTCGTTGCTGAATCAGGTGAAGGCGGCGGGGAAATCGGTCGATCACCTATCGCCGATCGAGGCGGCGATGGACGAGGAATACTGGGCGACGATCCAGCAGGCGTTCTCCGTGACGCGGGGCATTATCAACCTCAATAACGGCGGCGTTTGCCCCAGCCCTCGGATCGTGACCGAGGCATTCGTCCGCTACACATGGCAGCAGGAAGACGCGACGGCGTATACGATGTGGCAGATACTGGAGCCGCAGTCGGAAACGGTTCGGACAGGATTGGCGGAGGTTTTTGGCTGTTCATCCGAAGAGATCGCGATCACGAGAGGTGCCAGCGAAGCACTCGAAACGCTGTTATTCGGCCTCGATCTCAAATCGGGCGACGAGGTCCTGACAACCACGCAGGATTACGGCCGGATGCTAACTACCCTTCGCCAACGCGAGATGCGCGAGGGACTAAAACTCAAAATCATCAAGATACCCATCGCGCCCGACAATGTTGATGACATCGCGGCGGCATTCGAGCGGGCGATCACGCCCGCAACGAAGCTCATCCTGATGTCGCATCAGATAAATCTGACTGGCCAGATCCTGCCGGTGAAAAAGGTCTGTGACATGGCCCGTTCAAAAGGCATCGAGACCATTGTAGACGGAGCCCATTCGTTTGCACAGTTTGATTTCAAACGCGAGGATCTCGGCTGCGATTATTTCGGAACGTCATTACACAAGTGGATCTTTGCCCCGAAAGGCACGGGCCTTTTGTACGTGAAAAAGGACAAGATCGGCAAGCTCTGGCCGCTGATGGCATCTGAGGACAAACAAAAGAACGACATTCGCAAGTACGAAGAGATCGGCACGCACTCGGCTGCGATGCGGCTGGCCATCGGCGAGGCGATACTGTTTCACAACGCGATCGGGGGCAAACGGAAAGAGGACCGGCTCCGCTATTTGTCGCGCTACTGGATGAACAACCTGAGGTCGGTGCCAAAGGTTGGATTTAACACATCGTTCGACCCCAAACAGTCGTGTGCGATCGCGAATTTCAAGATCGACGGTATCGATCCGGCGGCGCTCGGCTCGCACCTGATGTCAAAGCACAAGATATTCACGACGCCTATCGTTCACGAAGAATTCACCGGCGTCCGTATCACGCCGAATGTTTACACGACGCTGTGGGAGCTCGACAGGTTCTGCAACGTCGTATCGGACATCGCGAGAAAAGGATTGCCAAAGGCATGATTATCTATGGGGATTAAGAAAGTCACATCACACCCAACACAGAACGAAGGCCTGATCTTCGAACGGTCGCAAACGGGTCGCGTCGGTTATTGTTTGCCAAGACTGGACGTGCCGGAGACCTCGGACATTGTTCCCGCGGAATTGCGTCGCACTGACGATCTCGACGGCGTGCCCGAAGTGTCTGAGGTCGATGTCGTCCGCCACTTCACGCGGATGTCGGCGTGGAATTATTCGATCGATCTGGGGATGTATCCGCTCGGGTCTTGCACGATGAAATACAATTCGCGGCTTAATGAAAAGG
>CAZMQR010000364.1:0-2625 GCA_964568325.1 uncultured Chloracidobacterium sp.
TCCAGGAACCTTTATCGAAGGTCCAGTCTTTCAGCACGGCCTTGATCTCAGCGTCGCGGCCGTCGATCAGCTTGCCGTCGAGGTCGGTGACGATCGATTCGACAACGATCTTCTCGCCCTTTTGAACAAATGTCCGGGGCGTTTTGATACCGATGTAGAGATTCGCGGGATGCACGAGGAGCGACGTCTGGCCCGCCCACGTTTGGCGGTTCACGTCCTGCACCGCAACCGAAGCCGTGATCGCATAGGGCCGCGGCGGCTTGACCGATTCAAAATCGACCTTGAGCAGGTGCTTCCCGCTCGCATCGGTCACGCCCTTGAACGTCTGCGACGAGCCGCCGCCGTAACCGCGACCGTAACCAAAATCCTCATAGCCGTGCCCCCACCACGGCGTCCACGTGCCGAACGTAAAATCGTCACGGTTCGGCGGCGTGTAATTCGTCGCCGTCGCCGTCACGGTCCAGTTTGTCTCGGCATTCGCGAGGCCGCCGCCGGCATAATATTTTGCCTCGACCGCCATCATTGCGCTCGCACCGACAAAGTGCGGCGCCTCGGTCTCGACCTTTGCCGAAACCTCAAATTCCGGCCGCCGAAATTCCTGTATTTGGAACTGATGCGTCGTTGAGTCGCCGGCAATGCTGCTGGTCGTCGAGAGGTCGATCCTCGCATAGCCGAGATTTGCGTTGTCGGGCAGCGTAAATTTGAAGTCGAATGCTCCAAACGCGTTCAGATTGCCCGTGCCCTTTGCGATCTCGTTGTTTCGCGGATCCTTGACCGACCACGTCAGGCCCGAAGCCGCATCACCCAGCCCCTCGACATCGCCAAGTTTGCCGCCGGTGATCTTGCGGATATAGCCCTTGACCGCGACCTCTTCCTTGGGCTTGTACATCTTGCGATCGTCAAAGACGAACCACCGAAGCTGGTCGTATTCGGGCTTCTTATACCAATTGCCGGTGTCCTGCCAGTAGTAATCGGTGTTCTCCGGCAGGAAGGCTACATCCTTGCCGCGTTTCGCGATCAGCAGATTCTGGGTTGCCGGTGCGGCCTCTGGCAACGGAAGGCGCAAGATGCCGTTCTCGCCCGTCCGATCCGTCTGTGCCTCGCCAACGGTCTCGATCTCGCTCACCGAACCGTCCGGCTCGAACGCCTCGACATCGCCCGCATTTGGCCCGCCGCTGCCAAAGCTCGTGATCCAATTCCAGGCCCTCGCCAGAAACCCCTCTTCACTGACGGCTGACGGCTGAATGCTGACAGCTTTTCCGTTCGGCCATATCGACAACTCGACGCCCGGCAGCGGCTTGCCCGTTTTCAGTTCTGATGCGAATCCGACAAGTTCCGAATTATCAACAAATGCATCCAGCCCGATCTGTGTCGCCTGCAGCCATGTGAAGATCCGTGTGCGGTCGTATTTGTCTCGCCGAACGGTCGGCTCGATGTCGATGATGACGTTGCCAAATCCGCCATCGAGTGCCCTTGACACGTCGATACGTGTCTCGACCATCTCGTCGGGCTTTGTGTCGATGCGGATTGTCTCGTCATACACGAGCCGGCCGGGGATCGCCGGACGTCGGCCGTCGTCATAGTTCAGCCTGCGCACATACTGCTGATACTGCTGCCAATCCTGCGGCCGAACGCGATAGAGCTTGACCTTCGCGCTGTTGTGATTCGTCGAATATATCGAAAAGGCCTGTTTCGCCGTCGGATCCAGCACAGCCATGAATCCGCCCTGCGCGTAGAGGCTTTGCTGTGCCGAGCCGACGTTGATCGTCGCCATGGCCGGCTTGCCGAGCGTCTGGCCAAAGATGTCGCTAAGAGCACCGTCAACCGTCACCTTGTAGCTCGTTCGTCCTTTCTTGTAGCCCTGAATGTAAATGTAGCCGCCCGAAGGATAGATATTCAGCCCCTCGACCGCCGGCTCGATCTTGACCATCTCTTTCGTGAATTTCGAGGCGTCGATCGAGTTGTTAAACTCCATCATCCAAGTGTCAAAGGGCGAGCACGTCTTCGAATTGCGGTAATTGCAGAATCCGGCCTGAAACTTGAATGCGCTATATGTCTGAAAGCTGAAGGCCTGCGCTTTTTGCGTCGTCAGCGGACCTTCGGCGGACGGCGTTCCCTTGCCCACATTGACCGCGATGGATGATGCCGCCGGAAGCGCATTCTCGGCCGAACCATCGGGATTTACGGCCCGAAATGCCAGCCAACGCCTCGGTTGGGCGGCCTTTGAGTAATACGAAATGCTTCCGTCACGGTCGATCTCTTCCTGCGTCGCAAGACGAATGGACAGGCGCTTTCCGCCGCCGGTTACGACGAGCGTGCGCAGCACTGCCTCAGGATTGATCTCCTGATCGAACGAAACGAACATTAGTGCGTCGCGCCGCGTGATCTGGTTCTGCGGGATCATCTGCTCGACCTTTGGCGGTGGCGTGGTGAAGTTCCAGACGACGTCTTTTGCGAGCGTTTGGCCGGTCGCCGACTTTGTGCCCGCCGGCACGCGGGCCGTGAACTTCGTCGCCATCGGGAAACGCTTTGTCGTGTCGAACATCAGCGTCTTTGTCCCAAGCCAACGCCAGCGGCCCTCGACCTGCGGCGTCAGTTCGACAGGCGCGTATTTTGCGGCCTCAT
>CAZMQR010000365.1:0-2620 GCA_964568325.1 uncultured Chloracidobacterium sp.
GTGAGGCAACGCCTACTCCTACTCCCACGCCAACACCAACTCCTACTCCCACGCCGACGCCTACTCCTACACCTACACCGTCGCCGAGTCCTGATCTGGTGGCGTGGAAGTCCAACACCTTGCCGCCGGCCGAGGCGTGGACGCGGCAATTTGGATCGACGGCTTGGGATTATGGCCTCGGCGTCGCCGCTGATGCGGCGGGCAACAGCTATACGGTGGGCTATACCGACGGCACACTGCCGGGTCAAACGAGTTCTGGAAATGAGGATGCATATCTTCGCAAATATGACGCGGCGGGCAATTTGGCATGGACGCGGCAGTTTGGCACGAGCAGCAATGATCGAGCTTATGGCGTCGCCGTAGATACCGCGGGGTCAAGCTACGTGGTTGGTTATACCAACGGCACATTGCCGGGCCAGGTGAGTTTGGGACAGATCGACGCCTTTATCCGGAAATACGACACAGCGGGCAATGTGGTATGGACGCGACAGTTTGGGACGAACTATGGAGACTATCCTGAGGGTGTCGCCGTTGATGCGGCCGGATCGAGCTATGTGGCGGGTCATACGAATGGGCTCTTTCCGGGCCAGACAAGTGCCGGCGGCGTAGATTCATTTGTGCGCAAATACGACGCGGAGGGCGACGAAGTGTGGACGCAGCAGTTTGGATCGAGTTCTTTCGATGAGGCTTTGGGCGTAGCTGTAGATGCGCTCGGATCGGTATATGTGGTGGGCCACTTGGCCGGGACGCTGCCGGGGCAGACAAGCTCGGGCGGCAACGATGCCTATATACGCAAATTCGACGCGGCGGGCAATGAGGCATGGACGAGGCAGTTTGGGACAAGCAATACCGACTCCGCTCAAGGTGTCGCCGTTGATGCAGCCGGATCGAGCTACACGGTCGGCCATACGAATGGCACATTCCCCGGCCAGTCAAACCTCGGCGGCAATGACGGATATATCCGCAAATACGATGCTGCCGGCAATGCTGTCTGGACACGGCATGTCGGAACAGGCAGTACTGACGACGCAACTGCCGTCGCAGCGGATGTAGCAGGCAACGCCTATGTCCTTGGCCACACCGCCGGTGTATTCCCGGGCCAATCGAACCTCGGCGACTATGATGCCTTTATCCGCAAGTACGACCCCGAGGGCAATGCCGTCTGGGTGCGGGAATTCGGATCGACCTTTGCTGATTATGCTTACGGCGTCGCTATTGACTCGACCGGATCGATTTTCGGGGTAGGTCGTGCGCAAGGCACGATCCCGGGCCAGACAAGCTCAGGTGCCTTCGATACCTTCATCAGAAAATACTCAGGCGGCACGTCGGCCTGCGCTCCCTGGACGTGGACGATCACCACGATAGATCAGGGCCCGGGCGGAGCGCTATTCTCGGACGGCCAAACGATAGTCCTCGACGATCTGCCAAACGGGCTGTCATACGGCACGCCAACGCTCGGTAACTTTGTCAATGTCACGGGCTCGGCAAACATCTCGGCCTCGATCGTGAGTGACACGCTAACTGTCAGTGCGAGCGGTGGTTCGGCTACAATCGCACCCGGCGGCAGCTTTAGGGTGAGCGTGAACGTCACACCTGTGCTCAACGGCACACACAACAACCCGCGCCCGTCCGGCATAGCTGCTACCGACCCCAACAACACCGCGCCCGAAACCAACGAATCAAATAACACATTTATTGATTCTGTAACCGTAACCACATGCGCGATACCGACGCCCTCGCCGACGCCCACACCGACGCCAACTCCAACGCCAACGCCGACACCGACGCCGACACCTAGTCCGTCGCCTACGTGTTATCCGGCACCGAGTGGGATGGTGGCCTGGTACAAGGGTCATGGTAATGCGAATGACGAGTTCGGCCTCCACAACGGCACGTTTACGCCAAACACTTACGCTGGCGGAATGGTCGGGCAGGCATTCAGCCTGGATGGCACAAATGACTACATTGATATCGGCGATCTCGATCTGGCGACGACCTTCTCGATCGACGCCTGGGTCAACGCGTCGTCGATCGCAAACGACCCACACATCGTTTCGAAGGACGGCGGCGTCATCACCCCCGCCTTGCGCAGCTACTACTTTCAGATCGAGTCGGCCGGAACGGTCGTCGGTTCGGTGCATGTCGGTAATGGAGATTTTGCCCAGTACCGTACCAATTCCTCCGTTTTCACGACCGGTGCATGGCATCTCGTCGCGATGACATGGGATGGAGGCGCCGGTGCGGGTCAGAAGATGAAGTTCTACGTCGACGGCGTGGCAGCACCGGCATCGGTTATTGCCGGATATGACTTCGGCGGGACTCCTTTAGACAATTCGACGCCGGCGAGGCTTGGCTCCTATGGTGACGGCAGTAAGTTCTTGGCGGGCGGTTTGGATGAGGTCGAGTTCTTTGACCGTGTGCTGACACTGACCGAGGTTCAAGGCATCTACAACGCCGGGAGTGCCGGCAAGTGCCCACTTCCAACTCCAACACCGACACCGACACCCACACTGACGCCGACGCCGCCGCCGACGCCAACGCCGACACCAACGCCAACGCCAACGCCGACGCCGACGCCAACTCCAACGCCGACACCGACACCGACGCCGACACCAACGCC
>CAZMQR010000366.1:0-2617 GCA_964568325.1 uncultured Chloracidobacterium sp.
AGATAATGCCTGAGGATGCCGCAGGGCACGTTGCCGTAATGGCAACCGGGCGCAGCGATTATCCCAATCAGATCAATAACGTTCTGTGCTTCCCGGGCATCTTTCGCGGCGCCCTGAACTGCCGTGCCTCGCAGATAAACGGCCCGATGAAGCTTGCCGCCGCCAATGCTATCGCCGAAACGATCTCGGATGAGGAACTTCATCCGGATTACATTATCCCGTCGGTCTTTGACCGCCGCGTTGCCGAGGCCGTCGCTGCGCGTGTCGAAGAGGCTGCCTATCTAACAGGGGTCGCCCGACGCGAACGGGCCACGTCGGAATCGCACTTTGAGATATCAGCATCCTAGGATGATCCGGGCACGACTAAATGCGATGACGGTCGAGGAGGTGGCGAATACGCTCACTCATGGCCTGGGCTTGGCCCTAAGCCTGGTCGGCTTTTGCGTCCTTTTTGCTCTGGCCGTGTATCGCGGCGATGTATGGCACATCGCGAGCAGCGTGGTTTACGGCATCTCACTTGTGGTCCTTTATTCTGCATCAACGATCTACCACTCGACTATCACGCCGCGGCGCAAGGAAGTGCTTCAACTAGTCGATCACTGCTGCATTTATCTTCTCATCGCGGGCAGCTACACGCCGTTTCTCTTAACGGTGCTGCGCGAAGGCATCGGCCCCGGCCTGCTGATATTCGTTTGGACAGGAGCTGCCGGCGGCATTGCACTAAAGCTCATGTTTCGTCGCCGCCTCCAAGGGCTTGGGATCGGCCTCTACCTTGTTCTCGGCTGGGTCGGGGTCTTTGCCGTCCAGCCGTTATTTACGGCCCTGGGGCTCGTCCCGCTGCTTCTGATTCTTGCCGGCGGCATCAGCTACACATGCGGAATGATCTTCTTTGGGTGGAAGGCTATTCGGCATCATCACGCGATCTTTCACGTCTTTGTACTCGGCGGCAGCATTCTTCATTACTTCGCGATCGTCCTATACGTCGTGCCTCATCGATAGGCCTTTCCGCGGCGGCGCCGTCGCTAACTCCGTGCCCTTTGTGCCTCAGTGGTGAGTTTCTTAGTTATGTCCGCGATCAACGGCGCCGCCGCATCTATCGCCCCTTTGATATGCCGCTGATTGGTAAAATGACCTGCAACATAGACGCCCGGAACGTTCGTTTCAAACGTCTCAGGATCATAGATCGGAACATCGCCGTACTTTCCCTGCTCGGTCTTAACGCCTAGGCCCCTGAGCATCGTCAGGTCGGCATCCGAGCCGATCAGCACAAAGACCACGTCGTTATCGATGACCACGCGGTCGCCCTTTTCGTTCTCAAGCTCGACTTCGCCGTCGCGGATCTCGACGACCTTTCCCAGAAAAAAGAGGTTGAGACAATGCTCTTTCAGTTCTGCCTCGAGCGGCTCCTTGACCCAATATTTGATGCAGCCCTGCTTGGGATCGGTGTTCTCCCAATCGTCGCGAAAGATCGCCAGCGTCGTCTCTGCCCCTTCCTGAGCCAAAAACAGAGCTGCCTCACCGGCCGAATTCCCGCCGCCGACGATCAACGCCTTCTTTCTTACCCACGGATAAGTCTCTCGAAAATGATCAAAAACATGCGGCAGATCCTCGCCGGGAACATTCAGCTTGCGAGGATGATCCATCGCGCCGATGGCAAAGAGGATAGAGCGTGTTTCATATGCCGCTTTGTCCGTTTCGACGACAAAACCAGCGGAACTTTGGCCGACGCTCTCTACTCTCTCTTCAGTGCAGACATTCAGTTCGTTATCCAGCACGAACCGAACATAGTAGGAGAGTAATTCCTCCCGCGTTGGCTTCTCGCGTGCCGGTTTCAGCCCGCCGGGCTTGAATTCAAGTTCGTTCGTAGTCGAAAACACCGTCAGGCCGACTGGATAGTGGTAGATCGTGTTCCCGATCAGGCCTTTTTCGATCACGACATAGTCGAGGCCCGCCTCTTTGGCCTCAAACGCCGTCGCGATCCCTGCCGGCCCGGCTCCAATAATGATCAGATCGTACATTTATGAATGTAGCTAACAGCTATTAGCTGTCAGCTATCAGCTACTTTTTTTTCACCGTCTTCGAGTTCCATAAAGGCCCCCATCAGCTTCTCGATGTGAGCACGGGTGCCTTCCATGTTCCGCTTCGACTCAAGGTACTTTTGCCACTCGCTCGTCATCGTCAATGCCTTGAGCGTGTCCTCGTCAAGCGCGTGCGACATTACCACCAAAAGGTCGCCGAGCGCTTCGTGGCCGTCGAGAAGCGATTGAATTATCGTGTAGGCGAGCTTATTCGCGTCGATGTCCGGTTCGGCCATATTCGTTACTCAATAAAAGGAAGGGCCGTGACGACTGCCGTCACATCGCCGGCAAGCAACTCAGTCCCGGCCGCAAGATGGTCGTATCTCACATAGCCGAGAGCTATCGCGCTTTCGAGTTTTGGCGAGAACGTGACCGACGTAATACGCCCGGCATTCTTTCCGTCCGATGTAGTCAACTCCGTGCCGGTCCCTACCTCAGCGGAGAGCCTGAGGCCGGTAAATCGCTTTGCTACGTGTCCGCGAAAATATATACGTGCAATTATTTCCTGCCCGATATAGCAGCCTTTGTCATAGGAGATA
>CAZMQR010000367.1:0-2615 GCA_964568325.1 uncultured Chloracidobacterium sp.
GCATCACGAACGGCGAAGAAATTCGCGTTCGCGGCCATATGAAACCGCTCTCGACCTTGCGAAAACCGCTGCGCTCGGTCGACATCGAGACCAAGCTCTCGTCCGACGCTGCCTTCGAACGCTCTGACATCACCGCCGTCCCCGCTGCCGGCGTCATCGGCGAAGCCATGCTCGCGATTGTCCTCGCCGACGCTATGCGTGCCAAATTCGGCGGAGATTCGATCGAAGAAATGAAACGCAACTACGACGGTTACGTCGCTGCACTAGCGACCTATTAAAAATGCCCACGAAATACACGAATGGCGCGAAAAAAAGATGCTCAGGAGCGAGCTGCTTTTTGGTGTATTTCGTGTTTTTCGTGGGCTGTTCTTCCACTGTAGATCGGCCAGCATCGAATATGTCAGCGGCCCGCGAGGCAAAGCGTGAGCTAAAGGAACTGCGTGAGGCTATGAAGAAGGTCGGGCCTTTCTTTAAGCCGATGGGCAAGCCCGCTGCGGACGACTGGCTCGAATCACACAATGAGCCGGGACAGACATTTGAGGAATACCTCGACAGCGATCCTGTCCGGCCAAAGCAGGAGCGTCAGAAGCTGTATGTTCTTCCGCTCGGCACATTTACGCCGCAGCAGAAGAAGATCATCGATATCACGGCCGGATATCTCGCTGCCTTTTACGATCTGCCGGTCGAGGAAATGCCCGAACGAGCGTTCACCGCGAGCGGGCCGAATATTCGGCAAAGCAAATTCACAAAGACACGCCAGATCAAGACAGGCCACATCATCAATGACGTTCTCAAACCGCTGCTGCCTCCCGACGCCGCGGCATTGATCGCCTTCACTGCCGACGATCTTTATCCGAACGAATCGATGAATTACGTTTTTGGCCAAGCGAGCCTGGACGACCGCGTCGGCGTCTGGTCGCTTGCGAGGCTCGACGACAACGCCGACTATGACAAGTTCCTGCGCCGAACGCTCAAGATAGCGGCTCATGAGACGGGGCATATGTTCTCGATGCGGCATTGCACAAAATACGAATGCCTGATGAGCGGCACGAACAACCTCGGCGAAACCGACCGACGGCCCATCGACGCCTGCCCGGAGTGCATGGCCAAGATCTGCTGGCTATCCGATATCGCCGCCGTTGAACGGTACAGAAAACTCGCGGAATTCTGTCGAAGAAATGGCCTGACGAGCGAAGCGGATGAATACGAGCGCAAGGCTAAGGCCGTCGAATGATGTTACTTCCCAATGTCGCGCCGGTATTGGATCCCCGGCCAGGAGACCTTTTCTACAGCCGTGTAGGCCGTCGCAAGCGATTCGCTGAGCGTGCCGCCGGTCGCCGTTACACCGAGCACACGGCCACCCGCCGTGACAACGCCGCCGCCGGGCGATGCCGCCGTCCCGGCATGAAAGATCTGTACATCGGGCACAGCCGAGGCTTCGGCCAAGCCGCCGATTGCGTCACCGATTCGCGGTGCGGCAGGATAGTTCTCGGCCGCAAGCACGATGCACGCCGAGCTTCCGGGCAGCCATTGGATATCCAGGTCGCCGAGCGTGCCGGCGAGCATCGATTCACAGATATCGAGAAGGTCGGTCTCGAGCCTGACGAGTATGGCCTGCGTTTCCGGATCGCCGAATCGAATGTTGTATTCGAGTACTCGCGGCCCACCGGCGGTCATCATAAGGCCGAGAAAAAGGATCCCGCGAAACGAGAGTTCCTCCCTAGCGCATCCGGCCAGCGTCGGACGAATTATCGTTTGCTCGATCTCGGCAAGCTGCTCATCCGTGAGCAGCGAAGCATCGGTGACCGCGCCCATTCCACCCGTGTTAGGGCCGGTGTCGCCGTCGCCGATCCGCTTGTGATCGCGAGTTGCCGGCATCAGAGCGTAATGCTCGCCGTCAACAAAAGCCAGCAGCGAGACTTCCCTGCCGACGAGACACTCTTCGAGAACGATCTTATCGGCGGCAGCGGTCCCGACGAGCGATGCCATTCCGTTGATCGCGTCCGCAGCCTCAGCTCGATTCCGGGCGACAACGACGCCCTTACCCGCCGCGAGGCCGTCAGCCTTGACCACCACCGGAGCATCCGGCCCGCCAAAATCACCACTTTCCAGCTCAAGAATGGCAAAGCCTGCGGAATGGGCCGTAACATACCGGGCTGTCGGCACTCCGTGACGCGCCATAAAATCTTTGGCGAACGCCTTGCTCGATTCGAGCCGAGCGGCATCGCGCCTCGGCCCTATGATCCTCATGCCGCGTTTCTCGAACTCATCGACAACGCCCAATGCCAGTGGCGTCTCACCGCCGACAAAGGTCATGCCGATACTATTCTCGCTCGCAAACTGACCGAGACGGGCTATCTCGTCGTGCCGGATCGGCACACACTCGGCGATCGCACCGATACCCGCATTGCCATTCGCGCAGAAAAGCCTGTCGACACGTGGCGAACGACGAAATGCCGCGCAGATGGCATGCTCGCGGCCGCCGGAACCGATCACAAGAACATTCATAGGATCTCTGACTGTTGGGATCGGATAGTCATTCCGTCTTGACAACGGCTCTTGCCGGATGTATGGTCAAACAATCTCAACGCCGCGCTAAATTCCAGATCGGACAG
>CAZMQR010000368.1:0-2607 GCA_964568325.1 uncultured Chloracidobacterium sp.
GCCTTCTGCTGAATGACAGCCGCGCCGCCCATGTCGGCGGCAAAATCCGGTGAGAACATCAGGAGTTCGGTCTTGCCCTCGCGCAAGCGTTCATTTGCCTGTGCCGGCGTCTGCGCGACATAGACCTTGTAGCCGGACTTTGCCAGCAGCCGTGCGGTCTCGTCGGCCTTTTCGCCGAGGCATAAGAGAATGCGTCGCGGCTTTTCATCACTTTCGTCATCGGGCCCGGCCGACTTGTCCGTTTGGAGCGCCGACAGCAGCGAACGCAAGGCGGCGTTCACCTGTTGCTCTGACTCTTTCTGGGCAAAATCGGCAGGACTGTCGCTCGACACCTCGGCCGGCTTGTTTGCGGCCAATTGATCGACCGTTGACGGAGCCTTGCCCGAGGCGTCCTTTTGCACCCGAAGCAGATTTTGGCATCGCGGACAGCGAACAGAGAAGTTCCCGGTCGGTATCTTCGATTCGTCCAGTTGCAGTGAAACGGAACAATTGTCGCAGCGAATGATCATAGTAGTGTGTATTATTCGATCATGTTCAGGACCGAATCAGGGTCAGGCGGCGGCGGAGGCGGGACGGCCGGTTTGGGCAGCGGCCTGCCCGAGCCGGATTTCACATAGTCCTCGGTCGATGCGAGGCCCTTGAGTTGAAGAAGAAGGTTGTTCTGGTTCGTGGCGAATGACAGGCCGTCGTCCATCGTTATCAGGCCCTTCTCGATCATATCGCGGATGACCGAATCGAAATCCTGCATGCCGTCTATCTCGCCGTCGCGAATCGCATCGAGCAGCGTCTTGCCTTCCTGCTCGCCTTTCTCGATGTACTCGCGCGTTCGCGGATTTGACCTGAGGATCTCAACCGCCGCGATGCGGCCGCGGCCATCAGCCGTCGGGATCAGACGCTGCGATACGATATAACGAAACGTCTGCGCCAGCCGCGTGCGGATGATCCGCTCCTCGTTCTTTGGATAAAGTCCGATGATACGGTCGATCGTTTTCGATGCATCGATCGTGTGCAAGGTGGACAGCACGAGGTGGCCCGTCTCAGCGGCCTCGAGGGCGATCTCAGCAGTCTCGAGATCACGCATCTCGCCGACGAGGATCACCTTTGGTGCTTGGCGAAGAGCGGCACGCAGGGCCGATGCAAAGTCTTTTGTATCCGCACCGACCTCGCGTTGATTTATCGTCGATTTCTTGTGGCTGTGCAGAAACTCGATCGGGTCCTCGATCGTCACTATGTGATAGGCTTTCGTCTCATTGATGCGGTCGATGATCGCCGCAAGCGTTGAGCTCTTTCCCGATCCTGTCGGCCCGGTGAGCAGCACGACACCATTGCGAATGTCGGCGATATCGGCGAGCTGCAGCGGCAGCTTGAGGGCGTCGAATGTCGGTATCTCGTGCGGGATCACACGCATCACGATCGAGTATGAATTCCGCTGCTGAAAGATATTTACACGAAAACGGCATTTGCCCGGCAGGGCGTAGCTCAGGTCGGCCGTGCGGTATCGTACAAGCTGGTTGGCCGCGTCCGGATTGTCGCGTATCAGCGACATCGCGATCATCTCGGTCTGAAAGGCTGTCAGCTTACCCAAGCCGAGCGGCGATGTCGGATACAGCACGCCGTTGATCTCAACCTGCGGCTTTTGATTTGCCGAAAAATTGAGGTCGCTAACGTTCTCGGACGTCAGCAGCATGTGCTCAATAATGGGCGCAACATCAAGCAAACTCATGTGTTTGGTTCTTCTCCCGCAAGGAATGCGAAAACGAGGCAGGTTGGGCAGAAGCTCGGCGCGGTCACACCGAGGCCCGTCAATCAATTATCAGCTATCACCCGGTGGAATGCAAGAAGATTTTTGGCAATGATAAATGTGTTTGTTCACGTGGCCAGCAGGCGTCGCATGTTCTGCTCGATATCACCGATGATCACGGCGGCGATCATTGCTGCCGAATCGGCGCCCGCGCCGAGCGCAGCCTCAACGTTCGCAGCATCGATCCCGCCGATGGCAGCCAGCGGCACACTGCCGATCACGGCCCGCACGGCCCTCACGCCGCCGAGGCCGACAGTCGCCGCCGCGTCGCCTTTCGTCTTTGTCTCAAAGACCGGCCCGATCGCGAGATAATCTACCGGTGCATCGGCCGCGGCCGACGCCTGCCCGACCGAATGGGTAGAAAAGCCGATGATCGCGTCCACACCGAGCAAGGCCCTGGCTGCCTCGACCGGCATGTCGTCCTGACCCAGATGTACGCCATCCGCGCCGGCGGCGATGGCTATGTCAACACGATCATTTATCAGGACCTTGGCACCGGCGGCATGCGCGATGTCAACGGCTGTCCTCGCGTCTTCGTAAAAGGCGCGGGGCGACGACGCCTTTTCCCGCAATTGAATAAGCGTCGCTCCGCCGGCGATCAGCCGCCGGACCTGTTCAGCGTGCGACAGGGCCGATAGGCGAGTGTCGGTGATGGGATAGATGGATGGAAGTCGTAGGTTCACGGTTCAAGGTTGAAGGTTCAAGGTTCAAGGTTGTGATGCGCAGGTCCAACCTTTGAACCCTGAACTTGCAACTTTGAACTTAAAAAATCGCCTTCATCATCAGGAAGCAGTCTTCTCCGTTAT
>CAZMQR010000369.1:0-2601 GCA_964568325.1 uncultured Chloracidobacterium sp.
CAGTGGTAACGGAAAGGAAAGTTACGAGCAGGAAAAGAGGGAGCAGTTTCATGGGTGACGCTCCGGTTTCTAAAAACTCACCGACAGTATACTCCTGTTCTCGTTTTGCGCAAGCGTCAATTCAGAACCGGGAGCCGTAGCGACCGGATTCCCGCAGGTCGAGTATTAATACAAGATTTGTGACGACCTCGACGCTCGACGTATATTTGTTCGACGCTCGTTTCGCCTAAACTCGAAAGAATCCGGTCGCTACCGCTCCCCGTTCTGAATTGCTACACTTCATCTTTATGTCAGAAACAGAATTGAAACGGACGCCGCTGAATGTGGTTCATCGCGGGCTTGGCGGGAAGATGGTCGATTTTGGCGGGTGGGACATGCCTGTGCAATACACGGCCGGTGTGATCGAGGAACATATGCGATGCCGCACGCACGCGGGCCTCTTTGACGTGTCGCACATGGGCGAGATCTGGGTCGAGGGCGAAGGCGCTATCGACTTTGTAAATTCGATCACGACAAACGACGTGACAAAGCTCGTGGACGGACAGGCTCATTATTCGGCGTTCCCGAATGAAGACGGCGGCGTTGTGGACGACTTGCTGGTTTATCGTTTTGGGCCGGAGAAGCTGTTGCTGGTGGTGAACGCAGGGACGACGGAGAAAGATTGGAATTGGGTCTCGTCCAAGCTTGAATCCTCTCAGTCGGGAGGCACACTCCATACCGGTCGGGTTTCCGCCTACGATGCGAGCCTTGAGTACTGCCAGATCGCCATTCAGGGGCCGGATGCCTTGGGCATTTTGCAGACGCTGACCGAGACCGAACTTGAGCCGATCAAGTATTATCATTTCACGACCGGTAAAGTGGATGGCGTGGACGCGATCATCTCGAGGACGGGCTATACGGGCGAAGATGGTTTTGAGGTCTATGCCGCGCCTGAGTTTGCGGAGCAGTTGTGGAATAAGATGATGGAGACAGGCCGATATGGCGAGGCTGACGGCATACTTCCCTGCGGGCTGGCGGCGAGGAATACGCTCAGGCTCGAGGCGGGAATGTCGCTTTACGGGCATGAGTTGGGCGACGACATCTCGACCTTTGAAGCCAATCTCGGCTGGATAACAAAGCTCGACAAGGGCGATTTTGTCGGCCGCGACAAACTGGCGGCACAAAAGGAAAGCGGCATCGAGCGTAGGCTTGCTGGCTTTGAGATGACCGAGCCGGGCATCGCGCGCGACGGTTATGACGTGTATGTCGGCGGCGAAAGGTGTGGCGTCGTGACGAGTGGTTCGCCGGCGCCGTTCCTCAAAAAGAACATCGGCTATGCGTTCCTGCCGCCGGAGCTTGCAAAAGTCGGGCAAGAAATTAAAATCGATGTCAGAGGCAGACACGTAGGCGCCGTTGTCGTCCCGACGCCTTTCTATAAGCGGAAGAAATAGGTTTTAGGTTTTGGGTATTACGTTTTACGAGAGCCTGATGCCAAAACCTAAGACCTAATACCTAAAACCTAATCTTATGAACATTCCCGATAATCTTCGTTACAGCAAAGACCACGAGTGGATCGCCGTTGACGGCGATGTCGCCACGATCGGCATCACTGATCACGCTCAACATAGCCTCGGCGATGTCGTTTACATCGACATGCCGCGCGCAGGTGATAAGTTCGATACGCACGAGGCGTTTGGTTCGGTCGAATCGGTCAAGGCCGTATCCGAGTTATTCACGCCCGTCGGCGGTGAGATAGCCGAGGTAAATGACGGCCTCAATGACACTCCGGAGGCCGTCAACAACGACCCGTATGTTGCCGGCTGGATGGTCAAGGTCAAGATGGCCAACCCCGGCGAAGCCGATGCGATGATGTCGGCGGCCGAGTACGAAGAATACCTGGCCGCATCGGCCTAGAAATTTGCGATTTTCGATTTGCGATTTTCGATTGGTTAATTCGCAAATCGCAATTCGCAAATCGCAAATTGCATGAGATATATTCCAAATTCACCCGACGAACGCGCCGAGATGCTGTCGATGCTCGGCCTCGCGAACGCCGACGATCTGTTTCGCTCGATCCCCGCGGACGTGCAGCTCGGCAGGTCGTTGAACGTCACCGATCCGCTAGCCGAGAGCGAGGTCATCGCCGAGATGGAACGAATGGCCGCCCGGAACACCGCCGCGACCAAGCCGTCATTCCTTGGAGCGGGCGTCTATTCGCATTTCTCGCCGACGATCGTAGATCACCTGCTTCAGCGGAGCGAGTTCTTCACCAGTTACACTCCGTATCAGCCTGAGATATCTCAGGGCACGCTGCAATACATCTTTGAGTTCCAGACGCTGGTGTGCCAGCTCACCGGAATGGAGGTCGCCAACGCGTCGATGTACGACGGCTCGACCGCCATGGCCGAGGCGTACCTGATGGCGCAACGCGTCACGCGCCGCGACAAGATCGTCGTCGCCGAGACCGTTCATCCCGAGTACCGTGAGGTCGCGAGAACATACGCTCAACACGGCGACACTGTCATCGAAACGGTCAGCTACGATGCCGAAACAGGCCGCGTCGGCGACCTTTCGTCGCTTGACGACAAGACCGCCGCGTTGGTCGTCCAGTCGCCGAATTTC
>CAZMQR010000370.1:0-2561 GCA_964568325.1 uncultured Chloracidobacterium sp.
GGATTCGAGCGGGTGTTTGCACGGCAGGTTGAGGCCCTCGCATGCGAAGGAGACTGCGTGCTGGCGATCAGCACGAGCGGAAATTCTCCAAATATCATTGCCGCGGTGATGGAAGCCCGGAGAATCGGCTGTTCGATTGTTGGCCTTACCGGCGCGGCGGGCAAGAAACTCGCAGGGCTTTGCGATGCCGTTGTAATGGTTCCGTCAGAACGAACCGCCCGAATACAGGAAGCCCATATTACGATCGCCCACATTTGGTGTGAGATAATTGATGCCCGCGTGGCAAACCGTTCCAGCAGCTAATCACGGCGATGATCGATGCCTTTAAGCACGCAAGTATAATGGTCGTCGGTGACGTGATGCTAGACACCTACCTGATGGGGCGCGTCGACCGGATATCTCCCGAAGCTCCCGTGCCGGTAGTCAATCTTGAGCAGACACGTTCAATTCCGGGTGGGGCGGCAAATGTTGCCCGAAATGTTGCCGGCCTCGGGGCGAAGGTCCACCTGATCGGATGTATCGGTTCCGATCCAGAGGGAGATACGCTGCTTGATCTGCTGTCGAGCGAGGGGCTGGAAGTCGATGGCCTCTTCGCGGGTCAGGGGGTGCTGACTACGAACAAGACGCGAGTCATTGCCCACAGCCAACAGGTTGTACGTATCGACCGCGATCAGCCGGCCCGGCTGACCGAAGAGGACCTGGCAAGAATATCTGGCCATGTTGAGGCCACAATGCAGTCGGTGATGGCGGTAATTGTGTCTGATTATGGCAAGGGTCTCCTCTCGTCTGAGTTTGTCACTTGGCTGATCTCGTCGGCCCGGGCGGCAGGCAAGCTTGTATGTGTTGATCCAAAAGGCCGTGATTACATTCGCTACAGGAATGCCAGCCTCGTCACTCCAAATAGGCGAGAGGCGGCCGAGGCATGCAATCTTCCGCTTGACCAACCAGACCTTGTTAACATTGCCGGAACGCGACTAATGGAAGAGGTCGGCTGCGAGGCTGTCCTGATAACTGAAGGTGAGCACGGAATGACGGTCTTCGAGCAGACGGGCGCACCGTATCATTTCGACGCATCTGCGCGAGAGGTTTATGACGTCACGGGTGCGGGCGATACGGTTATCGCGTCACTGGCGACCGCACTGGCTTCGGGTCTGAACATGCGGGACGCCGCTAACATCGCTAATACCGCCGCCGGGATCGTTGTGCAGCAGGTCGGTACTACCGCAATTACTTCAGAAGGCCTGAAACGGGCACTCGAGAGTCGGCAATGACCAAGGTACTATTCGTCGAACGTAAACCGTTTGATTCCTTCAGCATCGAAAGGGCATTTCGTGACATCGCTGGTGCTCTACCGTCCGATATAGCGCCGGAATTCATTCAACTTCCGTACGGAAACCGCCTTCTCGATACCATTAGAAATCTGTTGCTCTTTCGTAAACGCAGCGCAGACATCTATCACATTACAGGACAGGTACACTATATCGGCTTGCGGTTCTCGCGGGACAACACGATCTTATCGATCATGGATGTACGCTTTCTCTATCGTCCGGCCGGTCTGCGACGCTGGATGCTGAAGAAGCTTTATCTGGATTGGCCCGTGGGCCGGTTGGACATCATCACGGCAATTTCTGAAGAAACTAAGCGTGAGATCGTAAAGCACACGGGCTGCAGGCCGGACAAGGTTCATGTTCTCGATCTTCCGGTCACACCGTCAGGCCGGAAACCTCCTGAAAGGGAATTCAATACCGCCGAGCCGGTCATCCTTCAGGTTGGCACAATGGAGAACAAGAACCTTCCCAATCTCGTCGGTGCGTTGAACGGCCTTAAGTGTAAGTTACGCATCGTCGGTCGACTGTCCGATGGTCAGGCCAAGATTCTCGCTGAGAGCGAGCTAAGTTACGTGAATCTGGTTGACCTTAGCGAAGAACAGGTTTGGGACGAGTATGAGAACGCTGACATCGTAACGTTCTGCTCACTCTATGAAGGTTTTGGCCTTCCGATAATCGAGGCGCAGTCACTTGGTAAACCAGTGATCACGAGCGATCGCAGCCCGATGACCGAGACAGCCGGCCCAGGTGGAGCCCTTTTTGTCGATCCAACTGACCACAAAGCAATTCGTGCCGGAATCGACAAACTGATCGCGGACGGCGACCTGCGCGAGGATCTTCGTCGCATCGGACTGAAAAATGTCGAACGCTTCAGTCCCCAAGTGGTCGCGAAGGAATACGCTGCCCTGTATCGCAAACTACTTGACGCCGATTCAGGCTAAGCTGATGCTTTCTCAGCTTCACGGTAAACCGCGAGCCAGTGCTCGATCATTTCGTCGAGCATGGTCTCGAAGGTATACGTCGGCTCCCAGCCTGTCTCATTTCGCAGCTTTGAACTATCAACTTTCAGTTGAAGTTGCTGCTCACGCCTGATGAGACTCGTGTCCACCTCGACCAGCTTGTTCCAATCAAGGCCCAGCCTTTCGAACACATACTCGATCAGCTCTCTTACAGTGTGAGAGATCCCTGTAGCGCTTACGTAATCGCCCGGCTGTGCCCGTTGCAATATTAACC
>CAZMQR010000371.1:0-2551 GCA_964568325.1 uncultured Chloracidobacterium sp.
TGACACAATCGGAAATCATTAGCCGTCTCGCAGATTCGTGCGGATGTAAGAAATCGGACGTCAAGGCAATGTTCGACGCTTTGGCATCTATGGCCGCCCGCGAGGTGCAGACTAATGGCGAATTCACCGTTCCCGGCTTTGGCAAGCTGAAAAAGACCCTTCGCAAGGCTCGTGACGGACGCAATCCCGCAACCGGTGCCGTCATCCGTATCCCGGCTAAAACGACGGTGAAGTTCAGCATTGGCAAAGCGATGAAGGACGCGGTGGCGTAGCCTACAAGATAGTGTTTTGATCAGATGACCGACCGGCAGATGTTGTGTAATTCTGCCGGTCTTCTTTTGCCTGAAAAAAAAGTAGTGACAAACGTGGTTCCCTCTGATAACATTCAGTTACAGTTGAGATCGGGCCCGGGAGCGATGTTTTTTGCAGACTCTAGTAGGCTGAGGTCTTGACTTTTATGGCGTCCCGCGTTGGGGCGACTAAAACGAAGGAGAAGACACCAAAGTGGCAGCAGCTAGACCCATGACCTTGCAGGACAGAGTTCTGCAGATCGATCACATTCAGGCTCGACGGTTCTCTAAACTGACCGGCGATGCTGTGGAGATCGCGGCCGAGGGCATTATCAGGCACCTTAGGGCCTGTGCACGAATGGACGTGAATCCCGATGCGTCGGCAGTTAGAGAGATCATCGACGACGCCCTTAACGGCAGACGAGTTTTTGCCGAAACCTCAAACGACCTTTTGGCCGCCTGAAGCAGTACTTATTTTTCTTAGTAATATCAATTGACCGCCCGCGTGGCGGTCTTTTTTTTATGGCATTCGCCGCGTCAGCCTGAAAAGAATGTACTTTCCAAAAGCCTCGCCGGCGTCGCGAAGGTACCATCGGTCGATATTTTCGTAGAAAACATTCGGCTCATTCGGGGCCACCAAATAGTCGACCCGAACGGCCCCATTCTGCTCAGGATCGAATTCACGCACATACCTGTCGTATCGCAAGGTCTCGGCCTCGATCTCCGCGTAGGTAAGCGGCTTTGATTCTGAATTCAGCCGGTCCGTATGCCTTCCCCATCCGAACAGCGCGATCATCGAGACGAAATCGTTGCCATGCTTCATTCCGTCCGCAAGCTGTCGCGGGCGAACGCCCTGGTAATACAAGAGTTGGTAATACCTTTCCTTGTTCTCCTGCGTTGTGACGCCGGCAAAGACGTGTTGATGGCGGGCCCACAAGACCGATTGCGGTGCTATCGTCGGGAGGTCATCGGCTTCGGCGATGCCGAGATGAAGGATGACTTTTTGGTAACGGTCAGCGTCGCTCACACCGAGTTCTGCAAGTCGGCGAGCAACCGGCAATGCCTCGTCCCTGATGACGTTGACGTCGTCGAGTATCCGTACCGTATAGTGACATTCGACGAATCCCCAACCCGCCGCAGCCAGGGCAACGACGCCCGCGGCCACACAGCCCACGACGCGTCCGGCCAGCCTCGCCCGTCGCCAGATCAAACCGAACGTCAGCACCAGCGCGAGCCCCGCGACATAATTGCCGATAAAGACCTGATAGTGTATTGGCTGCAGCGAGCGGCCCGTGATCAGTTGTTGATTAAAAACAACGATCACCGCTATAGCAAGCGTGACAGTAAACAGCACGGCGCGATCGAACACGTCGAGAAGCCTGAATAACACACAGCCCCCCAAGACAACGAGGACCACGATCGCGATCAATTCCGGCGGCCGTGTCAGGTCGAGGGCCCGTGTATTGACGACCATCTGAACGTCGTCCATCGTGTGGGAACGCCGGGAAAGCAGATAAGCATACGGAACCAACGCCGCAACACAACCGACCGCTAAAATCGCGAGCGATCTAATGTCTTTCCAGACGCCCTCGGGCCTGACGATCAGCCACAACAAGCCGAGACAGCCAAGCCACGCAACCGCCATCGTCCAGACATAAAAGTAAGAGAAAACGGTATAGGCAAAGGCGAGGACGGTCAGTAAGGTAGTGAGATGGTGAGACGCTGAGACGCTCAGAGTCCTTTTTTCGCTCGTTTCGCGTGTTTCGCGGTTATCTCCGACCAGCTTCCAAACCAACCCGGCCAAAATAAAGAACGCCGGGAACGCCATCGCCGGGACGTACCGGCGAAAGCCGGGAAAATACGGATACGCGTAGCTCGTATCGAGAATTTCGCCGATCGCACCTTCGCCCGCGAATATCGCGCCGCCGGCCAGGACCACGAGGCTTCCGGCCATCGCAAACCAATCGTCGCCGGTGATCTTCCTTACCAGCCAAAAGATCGCCAATGCGGTCAGGAACGCCGCGACCGCGCCCGAGATCGTCATCGCCCACGTCACGGGCACGCCGAGCAGCCTCGCGGGCAGCGCTATCGAATACGGCGCCACAAACTGTATTGAGAACAACGACTCCGGCTGCGGGTTCTCCGCAGAATCGTCACGGCCCGTATAAGGGTCATTCTTCCTCGGCCGCCCGTCGATCAGGGCCTTAAGATACGCCGCATACGCCACCTCGTCGATGTCGTTATAGGCATAATGGCCATTC
>CAZMQR010000372.1:0-2529 GCA_964568325.1 uncultured Chloracidobacterium sp.
TCATCCTGCGACGTGACGGCAACCATTGGCTGCGAAAACGTGACGCTAAGATCAGGCGCAAGCGGCACCTCGCCCTCCGGCGACCAGCGAATTACTTGCAGCGCGCCCGAATTATCGACATTCGGCGCCGCACGCATCTCGTCGGATGGAAATTTTACGGGTATCTTTTGGCCGGTCTTAGGCGCAGGCAGCGTTCCAATGCGTTTGGCAAACTCCGACTTATCGTCCTTGTCCGTCTTGATGTCGGGCACCCGTTTGAGCAGGCCGCTCGTATCGCCCTGCGACAACGGATCGGTCGCCGGAAGCTGCTGTTTCTCGCGCGTTTCCGCGCCCTCAGTGCCTTCGCTAAGACGGAATTTGAGCCCGTCGGGCACGTCTTTCAGCCTTGATTCCATAGCTTTTCCAATTACCTGCGCGCCGGCCGGAACTGCGGCCTGCGACATAAAACTCAGATACGTCGTTATGACCAATAGGTAAGAAACAGTTTTTCGCATAATGGTTTTGTCGATCTTCCAGGTGTCAGGTAAAGCATTGCGTATTTACTTCCAAATGATACTTTACCTTTGTTTCGCAAGCCACGCCCTCGGATGCAAGGGGCGGCCCTTATGTTCGTGTGAACGGGACGGAAGCACAATTCTTGCAGACGCGCGAGTTGCACGACCCCAGAACACAGCCGTTAATCGGAAAATTGCTTGGCAAAGCGCTGTTGATGTGGAGATCGCGTTCAGCTCGCGAACAGCTATGCTCGGGCCGCGTATTCACAATGGACGTTTCCTGATATACTGATGCGTGAATTTGCAACTTCGCCGCCGCGTCGGTCGTAAGGGATTTGGCCTGCGGGGCGTTTTAAGAGAATAGTTTAGGAGCATAGATAAACAATGGGACTGTGGGCGAGGATCAAACGAGTATTTTTTGCGACTTCGGGTGCGGCGCTCGATAGGATCGAGAATCCCGAATTGGTTTTGCAGCAGACGATCCGCGACATGCGCGATCGTGTGCCCGAATTGAACAATTCGGTCGCACAGGTGATGGCGACCGAGCGGCTGCTCTTGAAGCAGAAAGAGAATCTCTCGACGCAGGTCGTTGAGCTCGACAGCAAGATCAAAGCCTCCGTCAAGATGGGCCGCGACGATATCGCCACGGCTTATATCGGCCAGCTTCAGCAGGCCCAGGCAGACCTCGAACGCACGGGCACACAGGCCGAACAGGCCCAGATGGCCTCGCAGCAGGCCTTAAAAGCACGCGACAATTACGTCCTCAATATGAAGAAGCGCACCGCCGAGGCGATGCAGCTTATCTCCGCCGCCAAACAGGCCAAACTCCAGGAGCAGCTCGCCCAGACGATGGAGGCCTTTAACATCGGGGACGACGCATCGACATTCAACGAGATGCGCGAAAAGATCGACCGCCGCGTGGCCGCCGCCGAGGCGAAGCTGCAGCTTGGCGCCGCATCGGTCGACAATCAAATGGCCGACATCGAGCGTGAAGCGATGGACATTCAAATGCAGGACAAACTGCTCGAATATAAGCAGCAGATGGGCATGCTCGGCGCCGGCACACCGCCCGAGAGCAAACAGATCGAGGCCGGCGACGCTGTCGAGGTCGAGGCTGTACCGATAGATGAAACCAAGACCGAAGGCCAAACTAACTAGGAGGACCAGAACGCGGCGGACATCTGAAAACGCGTTCGCACATGAGCTGGTTTGATATGGCCGACCTCGCGAAATACCGCACAGACCTCGCAAAATTCAACCAGAGTTATGCGAAGGAAGCGATAAAGGAACCCTTTAATTTCTGGGCCCTCGCGGGCTTTCTCGCCGCCGCGGCATTCACGGGCAGTTGGATCCCGTTGCTTCTCGCACTTATCGCGGAGGCCGTGTATATCATGGTCGTCCCAAATCTGCCGCAATATCGGCAGCTTGTTGCGAACCGGCACAAACAGAAGCTGCTCGCCGCCCACAATGCGAATCGCGAGGGCCTGATAAAGAGCTTTACGCCCCGCGAACGTGAGGCTGTCGAATATCTCCGCTGGCTCAAGGACAAGATACAAGACAATTACCGTAAGTTCACCGGAGCGTCGTCGTTGCCGAGCAATCTGCAGGCTCTCGACCAGCGGTGGGAAGACTTTGTCGAGCTTCTCGACGTCTATCGCCGCCGCAAGCAGCACCTGAAATCGATCAACCGCACCGCGGTCCACAACCAACTCTCGCAGGCCTATCGTGCGATGGAAGCCGCGACTGACGACAAGACAAAGCGCATCCAGCAGACCAACGTCGAGATCCTAAAACGCCGCGTCGCCTCGTTTGACGAGATCGAGCGCAGCGTAAAACTCGTCGAGGGCCAGCTTCAGTCGATCGAGAACTTTTTTAGCTATCTCAACGACGAGATCGTCACCATATCGACGCCCGAGAAATTCTCGCTCCTCGACTTTGAGCAATTGTCCGATTCCATCGCGATGACCAAGCAGATGCTCGACGCCACCGCTGACGAGGTAGGACAACTCGATATGTACAACCGCGAGATGGGCAA
>CAZMQR010000373.1:0-2528 GCA_964568325.1 uncultured Chloracidobacterium sp.
TCTCAATTGTGATCCTCATCATCCTTGCCGCCCTCACATTCGCGACAGTCTCGATCATCAAGAAGCGAAAGTCATTCTCCACCAAACACGGCTGCGACCACGACTGCGGCTGCGGGAAGTAGTCCGGCCGAACGTGATCACGGAATATAAGCCTTCGGCATCGCGGTGTCGGTCGGGGCACCAAATTGGAATCCGGTGTAGCCCTGCGACGAGCGGAGCATATGCCAGATGCCTTGGCGATAGACGGCCCGGTCGTAGAGGTTGTCGCCGTCGTAGTCACCGGGGACCGGAATGTCTCCCGCGGCTCCGAAGGGCATAAACTCTACTTGCCCGTTCGAGCTTTTGAGTACTATCCAAAGTCCGTCACGGAACACCGCAATGTCTTCGCGGTTATCGCCGTCGTAGTCCGCCGGGACAGGAATATCCGTTGACAAACCGAAGTTGATCGTCGTCGAACTGCCGTCGTTATTACGGGTCACCCAGTCGCCGCTCGACGGGCGGAAATAGACGAGGTTCGACTTGCCATCGCCGTCGGTGTCCATCGCGTACGGCTTGTCGCCGTCCTGGCCGTGGGTAATAAAGCTAAAGCCTCCATTAGCACCGCTCGAATTGACTATGTACCAAGTCCCGTCCGAAGGCCGCCACGCCATCACGTCGGTCTTCTTGTCACCGTCGTAGTCGCCGGAGATGAACACGTCGTTCGTGTTGCCCCAGACCGGGAACTTCGCCGTGTTTGTCGAGCTTTCGAGATAGATCAGATCGACGCCATCGGCACTCGTGAACCTCGACACGCCAAAATCGCTCTTGTTGTCGCCGTCAAAGTCGCCCGCGATCGCAACGTCACCGGCATTCCCGAACTGGATGCCAAAGAAGCTCCCGTTCGTCGACCGGAACGTGTAGAACGCACTCAGGTTCGGTGCAAACGCCGTCGGACGCCACACGGTCAGATCGGTCTTGCCGTCACCATCGTAATCCCCTCGCGTATATAACGGCGTCGGCGACGGGCTCGGACTCGGCGTAGGCGTCGGAGTTGGCGTCGGCGTCGGTGTTGGAGTGGGCGTCGGAGTCGGGCCCGTGCCTAACTGGACCTCGACCGATCCGATGTCGGCCCCGTTGCCGGCGTTCGGGATCCCAGGTTGGTCAACCGGTCTCACCACTCCGCGCTGATCGATGTTGAGATTAGCGGCGAAGAATGCCCCTTTATCTATCACGGGGCTTCCAGCGTTTGGCAAGTGCGTAAATGTCGGCCCACCGTTGTTCTGCAGCGGTCCGAGGTTGGGATCGACCCCGAGGATGTTGAAACTCGTAGCGCCTGTGATCGTCGCACCAAGTGTGTTTTCGATCAGGTTATAGTTGAGTGAATTCATCGATCCGAAATAGTTAGGCGCCGTCCCATTGTCTATGTTATTCGCGAATATGCTGCCCCGGACGCCGGTTGCATCAGTCCCGGCGGCATTGTGATATCCGCCGCCCGCGCCGTTTGCCGCATTGTTGACGAACGTGACCTGCATGAATGAGGGCGGTCCCAACTGGTTATTTACGGTGCGGAAAATGCCGCCGCCGTTCCCGGTCGCTGAATTGCCACTGACGGTAGAATTCAGCAGTGTTAACGAGCTTCCGCTGAGAAAGACGCCGCCGCCATCGCCGGCGGTCGCCTGATTACCGCTGATCGTGGATGTGGTCGAGGTAAGCGAAGCGTTTGTGGTCGTGCTTACGCTGACGCCGCCGCCCGACAGAGCGATATTATTTGACACGGTCGAGTCGGTGATATTTGCCCAGCCGCTCGAAGACACCTGGATCCCGCCGCCGGTGCCGGTGGTGGCCCGATTACCGGTGATCGTCGTGCGCAAGAGCGTCAGGGCGCCGATTCCGGCAGAGCCGCCGCCTGACGCGGCGGTGTTGGCTAACACTATCGAATCCGTAAGCTGAACATTGACCGTCCCCGATCCAATATAAACGCCGCCACCCCTTTGGGCCGCTCCAGGGACCGTGTTGTTGATTATCAATGAGTTATTAACGGTAAGATTGCCGTTTGCAAAGACGCCGCCGCCGTTGCCCGTCGTGTCGTTGTCGAAATTGGCCGTGTTGCTGCTGACAACGCAGTTGTTCATCACAGCAGTGTCACCGGCGCTGATATACAGCCCGCCGCCGCTGTCTGTCGCGGAATTGCCCGTGAGCACGACGCCGTTGAGTGTCAAAGCACCCTGATTGTAGATTGCCCCGCCGAAGGTGCTGCCCGGGCTGGTGCCTACGCCGTTACCGCCCGTGAGCGTCATGCCGCTGATCGTCACGACAGGCGCCTCAAGAACGGTGAATATCTTGCTGTTGTTGTTCCCGCTGACGGTCAGAAAGTCAGACCCTGGGCCATAGATCGTTGCGTTTGCGTTCGTGCTGTTGCTGAAGACAATATTTCCGCTGGTCAGGGTTATTGTCCGCTGAACGTTGAAAACAGCCGGATCGAAACCGATTATGTCCGCACCAGCCGCCGCGTTTGCATCCAATACCGCCTGTCTCAGGCTACCGGCACC
>CAZMQR010000374.1:0-2527 GCA_964568325.1 uncultured Chloracidobacterium sp.
GCCTCAAGGTCACTCCGCCCGAGGACATCGCCCAGTACGAGGTCAAGCAGGTGAAGAAATGACCTCGGCCGACGGCGAAAATCCATTCCCCGAACCTGTCGAGATCGAGATCACCGATTCGCTCGACCTGCATTCTTTCGCTCCGAGGGACATCCGCGCGGTCGTCGAGGCCTATATGGCTGAGGCCCATAAGAAAGGCTTCTCCGTAGTGCGGATCATCCACGGCAAGGGTGTCGGCGTTCAGCGTGAGATCGTGAGAAAAACGCTCTCTGAGATGGATTTTGTCGAATCTTTTAAGAATGCACCCGAGTTCTCCGGCAGTTGGGGAGCGACGATCGTAAAGCTCGACCTCTAGCGTTCCTCTATAACCTCGGCCCATTCGTCACGAATCGTTTCGCGCTCGGCCAACCGCCGCTGAGCGTCGTCAAATTGAGCTTTGAGGTCGATGTAGCGGTGTTCGAGGTCTTGCAGATATTTCTGACGCTCGCGGTAGATACGGTCAATGTAAAAGAGGTAGGCAAACTGCAGGCCGGCAACGCCGACGAGGACGAGTGAGAGGCCAATCAGGGCATACATGAGCATAACTGCTGACTCCAATAGCGGCTGATTTGCCGATTATACCGTTTGACGCGCGGCAAATGAAAAGTAGAATCAACATATGCGAATCGACATCGTGAATTCCAATCCGGAGGCGCCCGCGCTCGACCGGCGCGAGTTTTTTGTCACGTCGATACTCGGTGCGGGGCTGTACGCCGCCGCCGTTTCGCCGATACAGGCACAGACGCGGATCGTGACTGACGACAAGGGGCTGACTGTCGGCGAGGTAAAAATTCCGGTTGCCGACGGTGAGATTCCGGCGTATCGGGCAATGCCGGATAAGAAGGGCAAGAAGTTTCCGGTCGTGCTCGTTATCCACGAGATATTCGGCGTTCATGAGTGGATACAGGACATTTGCCGGCGATTTGCCAAGCTTGGTTTTATGGCCGTCGCACCGGCACTCTACGCCCGTGTCGGCGAGGTCAAGGACCTAAAAGACCCGCGCGAGATCAACCGCCAGGTTTACAGCCGCATTCCCGACACGCAATCGATGTCTGACCTCGACGCGGCGGTCGCATGGGCGGCGAAGAACAGCGGCAAGACAAAGAAGCTCTCCATCACGGGCTTCTGCTGGGGTGGCCGCATAACGTGGCTCTACGCCGCCCACAATCCAAAAGTAAAGGCCGCTGGCGCATGGTATGGCCGCGTCGTTCCGACCGCGAATTCGCCGATCAACACGTTGCAGCCGACGACGCCCATCGATCACGCCCGCGAGATCAAGGGCGCCGTCCTCGGCCTCTACGGTGGGCTGGATAAGGGAATTACCGTCGAGGGTGTCGAGCGAATGCGCGAGGCTCTCAAGAAAGCAAAAGGCAAGTCCGAGATCATTATCTATCCAAATGCTGACCACGGCTTTCACGCCGATTACCGACCGACCTACAACAAGGAAGCCAGCGACGCCGCGTGGGCGAAGCTCATTGCATGGTTCAAAAAACACGGAGCATCCTAAATGTCCGCTAACCTTAAGTTAATGTACACACTCCTCTGCGATGACGTTCGTATCGAGATGGGCAACAAGATCTCGCTGATGGGCGTTTTTCAGAACATCATGGTCGAGAAACTGCCCGTTTCGCTGATCAAGTTCGCCGTCATCAACCACTGGGCCGGCGCGGGCGATCACCAGACCGAGGTGCGCATTCTGGCCCCTGACAAACAAAACCTCATCGTCACCTCACAGCCCACGACCATCCAACTCGCCGAGGGTGGCTTTACCGACAACGTCAGCTTTTTTGTCAATGTCGTCTTTCCCGATCCCGGCACTTACTGGATCCAGACCATCGCCAACACCGTTGTCCTCGACGAATTGCCGCTCATAGTCACCGACCAGGCAAACGCCCAGGCAATGACGCCTCCCGAAGTGATCACGGAAACGGTCAATTGACAATGCCTGCTTGACTGAGTTGGAGATTTTGAGTAACTTAACAGTTCGCCCGCCGTCAGGTTGTGGGCGCGTTTTTTTGATAATTTGAGCGGGCATCAATAAGAGTTCTCGGGCATGTATGTCAATTGGTAGACAGCCTCTCTTACAAGGAGGAAGTTAGGGGTTCGAGTCCCTTCGTGCCCACCAGATCCAATTGCGAATTACGAATTAAGAATTACGAAAAGACCAGAACTTAATTCGTAATTTCTAATTCGTAATTCGTAATTGATATACGCGGGGTCGTAGTTCAGTTGGTTAGAACGCCAGCCTGTCACGTTGGAGGTCGCGGGTTCGAGCCCCGTCGGCCCCGCCATTCATTCGCCACAACCGGCACAACGCGCACAAACAAAGAGAGGTTGAATCACTAGATTCAGCCTCTTTTTTTTTCGTGCCTTAGCGGCTGTCTCCCTCTCAATTCCGATCGAATCTTTTCGCGACGGCTTGTCTTGCAAAACGAGGATAAATCCTTTACCATCGAACGCAACTCAGCCAACCAGTAGGCCCGAATTG
>CAZMQR010000375.1:0-2514 GCA_964568325.1 uncultured Chloracidobacterium sp.
GTTCAGTTCGCCGAGTGCCGCGACCGAGTCAGCGACGCGGGTCATCTCGGGATCAAGATCGACAAGTTGGACAAACTCGACCGAATGGTATTTCAAGACTTCTCGAACAGCCAGGCCATCACCGCCGCCGAGAACCAGGACACGTTTCGCGTCGCCGTGGAAAGCCGCGAACGCCGGATGGACCAAGGCCTCGTGATAGCGATATTCATCAAATGAGTTGAACTGCAGATTCCCATTGAGAAACAGGGAATAGCCTGTCTTGCCGCGCGTGACGACGATGCGCTGATAAGGCGAACTCTTGGCGTAAACAATGTTGTCAACAAAAAGGCCGTCCTCGGCGAGGCTGGTCAGCCGGTCAGCCTTGATCAGGCCGATGGCAAGGATCACGATGACCAAAAAGCCCTTGACACGAAGGATCGTCAGCTTGCGGTTTGCGATCAGCGGTTCCAGCAGCCAAGTCGCCCACAGCCCGACGCCGGCGTTGAGCATACCGAAAAAGAGCGATGTGCGGTTCAAGCCCAATCGCGGGACGAGGAAGATCGGAAACAGCAGTGACGCGACCAGCGCACCGACATAGTCGAGGGCAAGGACGCGCGAGACGAGCTCCTTAAAGTCTAGCTCGTCCTTCAATATCCGCATTAGCAGCGGTATCTCTAAACCGACGAGCACACCAATGACGAACACCATTGTGTAAAGGATGATCCCGAAATAGGTCACATAGGCAAATGTTAGAAACAGCAAGGGTGCTGACGCGCCGCCTACGATCGCAACAGCAAGCTCGATATCGACAAACTTCTCGGCGACATGCTTGTCGATAAAGCGCGACAAATACGATCCGACGCCCATCGCAAACAAATAGACGCCGATGATGAGTGAAAATTGCGTTACCGAATCACCCAGAACGTAGGACGAAACAGTAGCGGCCAACAGCTCATAGATCAGGCCGCAGGTCGCAATGATGATGACATTGAGAAAGAGTAGTGGAGTCCGTTTCATTGGAATTCAAACAGGAGACACGGGACGGACAGGATGATAACGCATTGATCCTGCACATCCTGCCTATCCTGCTTGAATCCTAATTTCCCTGGATCGCGGCTGAGACGATCATAGCTATGCCTATGATCAGAGCGCCGATGATTATCGCCAGCGCCGTGTTTTGGTCCTCTTCGATCTCTTTCTTGACAGAGAAAGGAGCAACTATCACGACGATAAAGAACGCGACAGCAAACACGATCAAGCCGATCGCCACGAAGATGATCGTGGTCGCGAGAACCGGCCAGAGTTCCTCCATCTTAACCACGAGGCCGAGGGACGAGACAATAGCTGCAAGATTCAACATCATTTTCCTCCACGAAATCCAGAATAAAAGAAAGGAGTGCCAAGCCGTGATCTACTGCCGGAGTTGGCAACCTCCCATCCAAACCACGCGGCCGAGGCGTACAAAACGAGGACGCCGCCGCCGAATATCAAATATAGCTTCTTGAGCATAGCTTACTACTCGCTTTCCGAACCCGACGAAGCGAACATGCTGTCCTTCCAACGTCCGGACTCGAAGGAGATCTTACGTATCAGGCCAAAGATCGGGACGATCGCCAATATGAACAACGCACAGCAAAAATTCACACCGCGATTGACGCCCTGCTCAACCTTGACGTTGACGGGCATCTGGGCCTGCCAGTTTTGCCAGGTGCCCTCGACTCGAAGTGTGTACTTGCCGCCGGGCAGCGACGAGATCGTCGCGTCGGTCGATTTCGATCCTTCTGTCCAGGAGCCGTCGCTGTCGGTGCCGCTGTAGTATTCGACCGGGACATTTACCGACTCGACCTCCTCGCTCTGGTCGTTGACGAGGTCGATGTCGATATCAGCCCAGGAATTATCGACCTGCGCAGAGGCCGTGATGCGGACATTGCGGCCGCCTTTCAGGTCGAATGGCTGGCTAAACTGTGCCTGCGCGGTCGTCGCATTGGCCATCGGCGGCAACACCACCTCCTGAGTAAGAACAGTCGACGAGATGCCCGTCAACGGGATCATAAAGATAGCGACTACTAACAGCAGGAGCAGCGGCAGAGCTCCCCAAGTATAGTAAAAGCGACCGGTGAAAGGCTGGTTTGGCCCGACGCTCCACGGCTTAGGTAATCCTGAGATGCCAAAGGCCTTTTCGATCTCGTCATTGGTCATGTAGGTCCCTACTGACCAATTGATCTCGTTCTGCGACATCTCCTGTGAGAGCATCAGCGGAGCAGAGACATAATCGACCGCACGGACCGTCTCGCCCTGTTCGACACGCCAGTAAAACTCACCCTTGACGTATTCGACGACGGCCGGAGCATCCTGAAAGATCTTGAACGTTCGGCCGTTGTAATTCGCGACCGCGCCCTTGCCGATGCCCGACGACGGCGGCGTAACCTCGGCCGCGTTGACCGTCTCGACAAAGTTCCAATGGTTGTCTGAATGCACGAGCCACCGGAAGCCGATCATCGGGTTGTAGAGCAGGTATTCGTGCCAGAAATACTG
>CAZMQR010000376.1:0-2499 GCA_964568325.1 uncultured Chloracidobacterium sp.
AAGCAGTGGATGTGGAAGATCCAGCACCAGACCGGCCAGCGAGAGATCAACGAACTGCACGTTCCCGTGGGCAAGAAGATAAAGCTCACGATCACGACCGAGGACGTGCTGCACGACTTTTTTGTTCCGGCATTTCGAACCAAGATCGACGCGGTTCCGGGCCGATACACATATCTATGGTTCGAGCCGACCGTGACGGGCAAGTTCCACTTGTTCTGCGCCGAGTATTGCGGCCTCAATCACTCGGGCATGGGCGGTTCTGTCTATGTGATGGAGCAGCGTGATTTTGACAATTGGCTGAGCGGAAACGTTGCAGGCCAGACGCCGGTCGAACAGGGCAAGGATCTCTTCTTGAACAAGCTCGGCTGTGCCTCGTGCCACACCGGCGGGCCCGCCCAGCGTGGGGCCAAGCTCGAGGGCATCTTTAATCATGAGGTCAAGCTTGTCGGTGGCCAGACGGTCACGGCGGACGATCAATATATTCGCAATTCTATACTGAACCCGACCTCGCAGATCGTTGACGGATTTCAGCCGATCATGCCGACATTCAAGGGCCAGGTCACTGAGGAGCAATTGAATGCGCTGGTCGCATATATCAAATCGCTGAGCCCGAACGCACCGGCCGCGGCTGCTCCGGCGACACCCGCTTCGAGTGCCAACACAGCACCGGCGAACAAGGCCCCGGCCAAATCGGCGGCAAACAGCGGTAAGTAGGTTTTATTGGATTATGAGCGCGGAAGATACGATCACATCAGGCTACGGCGGGACGAAGCTCAACTATCTGACCAACGGAACGACGCTGAAGTCGTGGCTGCTGACAAAGGACCACAAGCGCATCGCGATCATGTATCTGATCACGGTCTCGCTTTTCTTTATGCTGGGCGGGATCTATGCTGCCGGCATACGCCTCGAACTTCTCACCCCGAACAGTGACCTGTTTCAGACGGCGACCTATAACAAGGTATTCACGCAGCATGGCGTGATGATGATCTTTTTCTTCCTGTTGCCTGCGATACCTGCCGTGTTGGGCAACTTCCTGCTGCCCCTGATGATAGGGGCCAAGGACCTCGCTCTGCCGCGCATCAATCTGTTGAGCCTCTATATCTACTGGATTGGCGGGGCCCTCGCGCTGTGGGCACTGATGCAGGGCGGCGTTGATACGGGCTGGACATTCTATACGCCCTACAGCACGACGTTCTCGAATTCTTATGTCATGCTCGTCGGCCTGGGCGTTTTCATCAACGGGTTCTCATCGATCCTGACGGGCCTCAACTTTATCGTTACCATCCACACGATGCGTGCTCCGGGCATGACATGGTTCCGGCTGCCGCTATTCGTCTGGGCCCATTATGCTGTGAGCTTGGTGATGATACTTGGGACGCCGGTGGTCGCGATCACGATCCTGCTCCTGGCCATCGAACGCGTGGCGCATGTCGGCATTTTTGACCCGTCGATAGGCGGTGATCCGATATTGTTTCAGCATTTGTTCTGGTTCTACTCGCATCCGGCGGTCTATATCATGATCCTGCCGGGAATGGGTGTCGTGTCGGAACTGATCTCGAATTTTGCCCGAAAGAAGATATTCGGCTACGAGTTCATTGCGTTCTCATCGATCGCGATCGCGGTGTTTGGCTTCCTCGTTTGGGGCCATCACATGTTCGTCAGCGGCCAGTCGATCTACGCGAGCCTTGTGTTCTCGTTCCTGACGATGGTCGTGGCGGTGCCGTCGGCGATCAAGATGTTCAACTGGACGGCGACGCTGTATAAAGGGTCGATCTCATTCGATACGCCGATGCTGTATGCGATCGGCTTTATGGGATTGTTCCTGATCGGCGGCCTGACGGGCCTGTTTCTCGGTTCCATTGGGCTCACAGTTCATCTGACGGACACATACTTCGTTGTCGCTCACTTCCATTATGTGATGGTCGGCGGCCAGGTGATCGCGTATCTGGGCGGCATCCACTACTGGTGGCCAAAGATGACCGGCCGAATGTACTCAGAGTTTTGGGGCAAGATCTCGGCGATGCTGGTCTTCGTCGGGTTTAACCTGACGTTTTTCCCGCAATTCATTCTTGGCTATTTGGGCATGCCTCGCAGGTATGCAGCATATCCGCCGGAATTTCAGGTGCTGAATATTTTCTCTACCGCCGGTGCCTCGGTGCTCGGCATTGGCTTGCTGCTGCCGGTAGTTTATCTTGTCCATTCGCTCTTCTTTGGTAAGAAAGCGGGTGATAATCCGTGGATGCACCCGGGCCTCGAATGGCGAACGAGCTCGCCGCCGCCGACGGAAAATTTTGAGAAGATGCCCGTCGTAACGTGGGACGCCTACGAATTTGGTGAAGGGAGCGGCATGGACCTCGAGGGGGCGAGACAACGCGAGGCACTGCAAGCGTGAATTATGAATTTCAAATTACGAGTTGCGAATTCGTAATTGTCAATTCGTGATTCGTAATTGAATACGATGTCGTCACATTACTCAGACAAATTCGTTTACCATGA
>CAZMQR010000377.1:0-2477 GCA_964568325.1 uncultured Chloracidobacterium sp.
GACCGCATCCAGGGCGGTGAGACCGTGCTTGAGGTCGAGGTCACGACGGGGCTTGAGGACTTTGCGAATACGGCGGAACTTCTTTCGCATCCTTCGGTGGTCAACGTGACGTGTCTGAATTGCAGCATCCCTGCAGCGGTTGAAGCGACACATCCCGAGGCGAAGTTGTCATTCGTCTGTGATGATTGCCGCGAGAAACTCAAGACAAACCCGCAGCCGATACCGAACTATCAGATGATCCGCGTCATCGGCCAGGGCGGCATGGGCAGCGTGATGCTTGGCCGCTCTGAGGCGGACGGTCGAGCGGTGGCGATCAAGACGCTGCTGCCGGAGGTTGCGGTCAGCGAGCAGTCACTAAAACGGTTCATGCGTGAGATCGAGGTCGCAGCCTCGCTAAAGCATCCAAACATCGTGGAATATGTCGCTCACGGCACGCACAATGGGCTGGTCTATCTCGTTACCGAGTTCATTCAGGGAATGGACGCTTCGCGGCTCGCTCGTCATCGCGGCGGAAAGCTCGACTTTCGCGAGGCCATTCAGGTCGTCGAGCAGACGCTCGCGGCCCTCGATTTTGCCCACAATCTCGGCTTTGTCCATCGCGACATCAAAGAGCAGAACATCCTGGTCGCCGGTGACTTTCCCGGCTCTACGGCGAAGCTCACGGATTTTGGATTGTCCAAGAGTTTTAAGGAAACCGGTATGTCGGGCGTCACGATGGTCGGCGATGTCGCCGGCACGATCGCCTATATGCCGCCGGAGCAGATCCGCGATTTCAAAGAGGTCAGGCCGCCGTCCGATATCTATGCCGTCGGTATGACCGCTTACAGCCTGCTCACCGGCGCGCATGCCTTGGATATCGCCCCGAAAGCCGGGATCGCCGAGACCGTAAAAGCGATATTTGAGCGGCCTGTGATCCCTATTCGCAGTCGCATTCCGGACGTTCCGGAACGTGTTGCATCGGTAATAGAAACTTCGCTCGCCAAGCAGCCCGAGATGCGCTGGCGAACGGCCGGAGCTATGCGTGAGGCTCTTCTATCGGCCGCGGCGTCTGCGTGATCCTGTCCGCTGCGACGATCAACCCGATCAGCACCCACAGATGGCGGGCATTCTCGAAGGAGCCGGCAATCCCCTGAATAACAAGACACGAGAAGAAGGCCACGCCCATCGCGAGGCGAACCGACGATAATTCTCCGGCGTCGGCAGCTAAGAAGCGCGTGCGTCGCATTACTGCGACGATCAGCAGAACTAGCGCTGTGATCCCAACTGCCCCGGCCTGCGCAGCGACGTTGAGCACCACGTTGTGGGCGTCTGTAATTAGCGTCCAGCCGCCGGTAGGGACTTGATAGGGAAGATCAACGACCGGCAGCCCGATGCCGACACCTAAAAATGGACGTGATGCAAAAGTTCCGAGCGCCTGGTACCACACCAGCAGCCTCGCGGTTGGTGTTATGTCATATTCACCAAGCGAAAAATAGATTGGACCCGCCGTGCCGAACGGCGTGATCGACGAGACGATGAGAAAAGCCGCGATCGCGGCGATCACACCGGCTATGGCGAGCCTTCGCAATGCAGTGTTCCCCGAGCGGGCCGTAAAATAGCCCCATAGGCAAACAGCGACGAGGACGCCGCCGATGCCCGGCGTAAGTGTGAAGAAGATCGCTACGGCGACGAGCAGGAGGAGGACGAAAAATAGAGCCTTCCCGATCCTTGCGGAACGCCGGAAAGCAAACAGCACCATCAGGCTGACCGTCAGATAGTTACAGAGCATTGCCGGATACTCGAATGTGCCCTGAATTCGCGGATAGTTACCCGGCGGCAGCGTTCCATAGTGGTGCATCGCAAAGGCCGCGAGCGGGTTGTCCCAGCCGATATAGAACGAAATTGCAGTGAATGCCGGAACAGATGCCGCGAGCGTTCCGGCGGCGAGCCAGACGAGCAGCGTCCGGATCAGCATCCGCTCGGAGCGGACGATATTGATGGTCAGCACCGCCAGTGAGATCAGATAGAGCTCCGCGGGCAGCCGTTTGAGGCTTTTAGCTGCATCCTGCGAGAATAGCGCCGAAAGCGTCAGGGCCAGTCCGTATAGGCCGAGCCAAATGTAAATGCTGTCAATCTGAAGATGGGCACGGCGAAACGCGACTGAGACGGCAAATAAGCCGAGACATACGAGGAAGATAAAATCCGTTACTACGGCCGTGCTCCCGAGGACTATCAGGTTCGGCCGCATGAACGCGAGCGAAAGGATGAGGACAAGAAATGTCCATTCGACGATTGTCGTTCGGATCGAGCTTTCAGTTCTCATTCTGCAGGGGCGTCGGGTCGGCTCGCATCTCATGCAGGACGGCATTGATCACTCCGCCTATCATCAGCGCCAATGCCGTGAGATACAGCCAGAGCATCATAATCATCACAGCCCCGAGCGAGCCATAAGCTTTGTTATACGAGTTGAAGTAGCCCAGGTATGTCCGAAATGCCGT
>CAZMQR010000378.1:0-2472 GCA_964568325.1 uncultured Chloracidobacterium sp.
CCGACCAAAGTTTCGTCCTCATCATTGACCTCCTTCCACGGCAAGTAGGATTGCCACTTTTAGCATAGCCCGCACCATTGCAAAATATCGGTGACAGGCGTCACAGGATACGGCGAGCCGATCGCCCGGCTATTTCTGCCCCGTTTTGTGTCTTTTTGTGCCTTTCGTGGGCTATTTCTTCACCCAGCGGTCCCAGACGGCTTTGGCTATCCGTGCGATCACCGCCTCGCGCGTCGATTCGTCCGCCGGTGAATCTGAGACAAAGACGGCGATGGCAAAGTGCTTTCCGTTTGGCAGTGTCACGATCCCGATGTCGTTGGTCGCGCCGGTAATGCCGTTTTGCGTGCCGCCGGTGCCGGTCTTGTGGGCGACGACAGTGTCCTTTGGCAGCATTCCTTTGAGTCGGCGGGCACCGGGATTCGATTCCGCCATCGAGGTGAAGATGAGTTTTTCGTCCAGCATCGCTGATGCTCGGCGAGCAACAGGCGGCCCCGGAATGCGGCAGGTCTTCGGATCGCCCAAGGCCGCATTGAGGCACGGGTCAATGAAACGCAGCAGTTCGACAGCCGCGGACGGCGCTGCATAATTCGCATACTGCAATTGCCAGTCACCGCCAAGTTCCTTTTCCGTGTTAACAACTTTTATGTCCGCGATGCCGATCTGAGTAAGATAAGCCTGCACCTCACCTGCTCCGCCGGCGGCACGCATCAGGACGTCGCTAGCCGTACCGTCGGATTCGACCAGGGCGAAGCGGATCAGGTCGCGCAGGCTGTACTCACCACCATCCGGAGCCATGTCCCTCAGCGGCGAACGCATCCCCTCGCGCACCATGTCCTCCTTTGTCACTCGCACGTTCGTATCCAAGTTGAGCTTGCCCAACATGGCTTGTTCCACCACAGCCATCGCGATCGGCAGCTTGTAAACGCTCTGCATCGGATAATGCCCGTCGGCATTCACCAACGCTGCGTCACCGCTGTCGATGGCGACGGCCGCCACGCCGACCTTGCCCTTTGCGGCCTCGGCGATCCGTGCGATCTCGGCCTCCAGCGCGGCGTCGCGTTTTAACTCCAGCTTGGCCAGCGGCGTTGCCGCCGTCACCGGAGCTAAGGTCGGGACCTCCGGCGGCACCTCTTGAGCGGGCCGCCCGCAGGCAAACGAAAACGCGGTCACGAGCATTATTAACGATATAAATAGAAAACGCATATTGGTCGTATGGCCATATTAAATTCAACCTCCCGCTGAGGGCAAGGAATCGCTTGTCGCCCCGAGCGGCGATCTCGTCGCTGGTGAAATTATTTGGCTCTTGCTCTTCGCGGCCGGACTATACGGGATAAACCGTCGAGACCAATGCCGGAGGACACAAGGCCGCGGATCAGCAGGTCGATGCTCACGGTTGGGTCGTCGCCCTCCATCTTAGCAACGCGGGATTGGCTGGAGCCGAGACGTCGGGCAAGTTCTTTTTGCGAGAGGCCGAGTTTCTTTCGTCGCTCGCGCAAGGCATTGCTGAGTTGGAGTTTAAGTTCGACGATGGCCACCTCTTCCGGCGTCAGGCCGAGGAATTCTTCAACGGTCCCGATTTTCCAGCCTGCGGCTTCGAGTCTTTTTCTTTTCTTTTCGTCCATCAGTTCTTTTAGGTCTGGTCGTATGACGCAAGGCGTTTCTTGCATCGGTCGATGACGCTGGTCGGCGTGGTCTGGGTCTTCTTGTCAAACCACTCGACAATTACGATGGCGTCTGAATCGATACGATATATCAAGCGCCATGTCACATCCTTGTCTTGGATCCGTAGCTCGTGACACCTCCGCCCGACCGCAGGCATTGGCCGCGAACTCGGCATGCCCAGTGATTCGCCCTGTTGGAGCCGACGAAGCAGGAAACCGGCCTCGATACGGGCATCCGATGAAAGTGGAGGCGTTCGCACGGTCCCGACGAGCCAAACTAGCGCTTTGTCATTCGTCGGATCAGCCATAAAGAGAATATGTCAGATTTGACATACATGTCAAGAGAAAAATCAACCAAGCAAGGTTCCTTGTATGCCGCACGGCAGTGAATACACGCTGTCGGCGGTGGCGACGATCATTTCGCCTTGTCGAGTGAAGCAGAGGCCGACGACGTTATCGCCGGCTACGAACTGTTCGCACGCACGGCCGTCGGGCGTAATACGGGCGATGCCGTGGCGGCCCTGGTAGCAGGCAGCGACGTATAGATTGCCGGATTTGTCGAACGCCAGGCCCTGCGGACGGCCGAATCCGCGGAAGAATTCGCTCACCTTGCCGTGTTTGTCGACAGCCCAAACGGCGTCGCGGCTCGCGAGGCCGGGAGCGGTGACATACAGGCGGTCGTCGGGGCCGAACGCGAGATGATAAGCCGCGACCGATGCGTCGAGCGTGGCAATGGCCTCAGCCTCGCCGACGTCGTACACGCGCCAGATCGTGCCCATGCGGTCGCCGACGTGCATCACTCCGTCGGCGT
>CAZMQR010000379.1:0-2461 GCA_964568325.1 uncultured Chloracidobacterium sp.
CGGTCGTGATCAGTTTCGGCGCGGGTTTGCCGGGAATAAGCGCGGTCGTGACGATGATATCGACCTGCATCGCCTGCTGCGCGAACAAAGCCATTTCAGCTTTTAGAAACTCGTCGGACATCTGCTTGGCGTAGCCGCCTTTGCCCTCGCCCTCTTCTTTAATGTCGAGCTCAAGGAACTCCGCGCCCATCGACGCGACCTGATCTTTCGTTGCACTGCGCGGGTCGAACGCCCGCACGATCGCACCCAAACCTTTCGCCGCACCGATCGCGGACAATCCCGCTACACCGGCGCCGATCACAAGCACCTTCGCCGGGTCGATCTTGCCCGCGGCCGTGATCTGTCCCGTGAAGAACCTTGGAAAGTGATTCGCAGCCTCAACAATGGCGCGGTATCCAGCAATATTCGCCATCGCCGAAAGCGTGTCCATCTTCTGAGCACGCGTGATACGCGGCACGCTGTCCATTGCGAAAACGGTCGCTTTGCGTTTTGCTAGTCGGTCGATGACTTCTTTATTCTGGGCCGGCCAGATAAAGCCGACGAGCCAGCCGCCTTCACGCATAAGATCGGGCTCATTACCCTCGGGCGGACGCACCTTCATCACGAGATCGGATGACGCCCACAACTCACGGCTGTCGTTCACGATAGTCGCACCGGCTTCGCGATATTCGCCATTGGCAGCATTGATGCCGTGGCCGGCACCGCTTTCGACCGCGACGTCAAAGCCGAGTTTCTTGAGCTTCAGGATCGTCTGTGGTGTGGCGGCGACGCGCTTTTCGCCAGGATGTATCTCTTTCGGAATACCGATCGTGGTCATAGTTCTATGCCAGGCTCCAACAGGAATTATATAGGCTAATAACTGGAGTGAATTCTATCGGATGCAGGCAAGGCTGACAAACAGCCTATATCTTCTGCACGGCGATGCTTATGACAGCGTCGTCACCCGCCGAGCGGTTGTAGGATATCCAGAAACCGGCCTTTGGATAACGGACCATCTTAAAGATGCTGCCATCGGGCCGGGCTTCGGCGTCTTCGCCAAAAATGGCTTTGGGTGTCAGTGCTTTCTCGAGGTTGTCGGTATATGTGATCATGATCGCATTAACCTTTTTGGCATCGTCGTAAAAGAACTGTGCTGATTCGTCATCCGAGAAGATATATAGGTCAAGCGCATCAGATTTTTCCTTAGGATCGTCCAGTTTCGCTCTAACGGCTTGGGCAGTCATGCCGATCGAGATCCCTCGGTAACCGGCAAATACGACAGTCTCCGGGGTTGCGTGCGTGATCGCCGTAATGTCCGGCCGTGTGTGGTCGGTTCTGCCGGCTACGGCCAACCCGCATCCCAGAAACAACAGAGTTCCTGCAATAGCTCGTCTCATATCTCCTCCCGTAAGAATGTTCCTGTCTTCACTAGTTTCGCGTGAAGTGCTGCTTTAGCGGTATGATCGAGATCACACGCCGCCCCGTCCACCATTTTCCAAGGTGACGGGGTGGACGCGGCACAGATTGCTCTTTGCGTGGATTATATACCTGGCGGGTTTTTGAATCAACATCGTCCTGAAACGAGCAAAGCCGATGCTCTGAGCACCGGCCTCGTCCAAACATCCGCTCCCACTATGATGTCACTTCTTTTCCATTATCGATTTCAGGCTGCCCAGGCCATCATCGAGATCCTTACCCATCTCCTTGTCGATGTCGACGGCCAGCAGAAATAGATTGAACGGGCGCGGGACTGACGCTGAGATGGTCCACGTTACTTTAGTCGTTGTGTCGCCAACGGGTTCGAGCGAGAGCGTGCCGTCGGCTTTCGATTCGAACGGGCGTTTGAATCGCACCTCTGTATCGATCCGCTCATTCTCAACGAGTGCCTTGATCTCCTGCTCGCCGGCACCGACGTCGTCCTTCGTACCGTCCCATGCGGAAACAAACCCGACGGTACCGTCCGTGCCCCGAAACTCCTGCTTCATCGTCGGCTCGCGTTTGAACCACGGTCCCCACTCATTCTGGTTTTTAAGGAACTTGATGTAGGAATATATCTCGTTGCGCGGCTTGTTGATGGTGGTCTCTCTAGATACTTTCCAATCGACGGTCGTTGTGAACGAGATCACGGCCAGCGCTGCCACGACGACGACTGCAAGCACAACGATGGTTACCAGAAGCTTCTTTATCATAGGCGTCCTCCGATCATTTGAGCGTTACGGTAAGTTGATAATCCGCGGAGCCTTTTGCGCCTTTGACGATGATGAAATAGTCGCCGCTCAGGTTAAGCTTTCCGGTCCATGTCCGTGCGTTATCGGCTGGGACGGCGCCTCTCATTTCCTTGCCCTTTTCATGCTGTATCCAGAACGTGGCGTTGCTGTCAGTTGAGGTAATACTGACTGTCACGGTCTTGCCGCCCTGGCCGGATACGACGTGATCGACACGGCCGGTGTTCTCAACCTTGCCGGCGATGGTCGCCGAACGC
>CAZMQR010000380.1:0-2457 GCA_964568325.1 uncultured Chloracidobacterium sp.
ACCTAACCCGGATTACTCCATTTTAGACTGGCGCTAATATGGGGAGGTTTACACAATGTCGTCATGCCCATGAGTTCACCTGGTGAAGAAATTCCTTGTGGAAATATATTGGTACGACCGTCATCACTGACAAACTCCCATCGCAGACTGATACCGAGAACTTGCTTCGTCGATCCACTCTTGACAATTACCGCGAGCGAGTCGGCAACTTCTATCAACGGCTTCAGCTTAGACGAATTACCCCCAAGATACCGATCCATTTCAGCTTCAAAGACCTCATCCGCCGGCCCAATCAATCGTATCCCGTAATTTTCTAGATTATTTATCAGTTTCACGTGGTTGCGCTCTTGCGTTTTTATTGGAGTGTAGGGTGAGCCAATAATGAATATCAATACAAAACAAATTCCGAAACGGATAACAGTTCTTATGTCCGTAATGGCAAAACTTTTCTTCAACATTTACGCACCTCCAATAGCTAATCACCTCCAATAGCTAATAAGAAATGAAAATGCCCAGAAATTCTTCAACCGCGGTCTTTGTCCAAAGCGAGTTTTGGGCTAACGTGGCGCAATATACTCCGATGAGGAAGGTAAGTCAATCGAAATAAGGTCGTCAGGAATCTTGCTTTGTAATCACTGTAAAACGCTTTTATAATCATAGTTTGGACACTATTCACGAGAAACGACTATGACACACGAACTGTTCGGCACGCGGCAAAAGTTTAAGACGGGCGATGGTGGCGATGGAGTATTTTATTCGCTGCCGCAGCTTGAGAAAGAAGGACTTGGCGCGATCTCGCGGCTGCCGGTTTCGATCCGCGTGGTGCTCGAGAGCGTGCTGCGCAATTTTGACTGCGGCAAGAAGGTGAGCGAGGCGAATGTCCGTGCGCTCGCGGCTTGGCAAGCGACAACCGAACGCACCGAGGAGATTCCTTTTGTTGTCGCTCGTGTCATCTTGCAAGATTTTACCGGCGTGCCGCTGCTTGTCGATCTCGCGGCGATGCGTTCGGCTGTGAAGCGGATGGGCAAAGACCCGTCGGTGATCGAGCCGCTTGTGCCGGTCGATCTTGTGATCGATCACAGCGTGCAGGTCGATTACGCGGGCAGCGAAGCAGCGTATCAGCGGAACATGGAGATGGAGTTCAAGCGGAACGAACAGCGGTATCGTTTCTTGAAGTGGGGAACTCAGGCGTTCAGCGGTTTCTCAGTAGTGCCGCCGGGCATCGGAATCGTGCATCAGGTGAATCTCGAATATCTCGCGAAAGGAGTGATGAACCGCGACGGCGTTTATTTTCCTGACTCGCTCGTCGGCACCGATTCGCACACGACGATGATCAACGGGGTCGGCATCGTCGGTTGGGGCGTCGGCGGCATCGAGGCCGAGGCCGGAATGCTCGGCCAGCCGGTTTACTTCTTGACACCGGATGTCGTTGGCGTAAATCTGCACGGCGATCTGCCGCAAGGCGCGACCGCGACCGATCTTGTTCTGCGAATTACCGAGATGCTTCGCGAAGCAAAGGTTGTCGGCAAGTTTGTCGAGTTCTATGGCGAAGGCGCGGCGGCCTTGAACGCAACAGATCGTGCGACGATCGCCAACATGGCGCCCGAGTACGGCGCGACGATGGGGTTTTTCGGGACAGACGAAAAGACGCTCGACTATTTTGCAAACACGGGTCGCAGCGACGAACAAATCAAGACGATTCGAAACTACTACGAGGCGCAGGAGATGTTCGGCATTCCGCCCAAAGGCGAGGTCGATTACTCGACCGTTATCGAACTCGATCTCGGCACGGTCGGCGCCGCTGTCGCCGGACCAAAGCGTCCGCAGGATCGCATCGAGCTTGCGAACCTCGATGACAGATTCGCCGAGTTGTTTGCAAAATCGCTCGCCGACGGCGGTTACGGCAAATCGATTGACGACCTTCGCAAACGTCATTCGGTTGAGTTGTGCGGCGACGACAAAGGCGAAGTCACCGGCGGCGGCAACCAGAACGGCAAAACGCTTGCTAGAGTCGCAACCATTGGCGAAATTGAAATGGTCAACAATCGCCCGACACCCGACCGCGTCGAAACTTCCGCCGAATGTGAGCCGACGGCCGCGACGCTAGGTCACGGCGATGTTGTGATCGCGGCGATAACTTCGTGCACGAACACGTCGAATCCGGCGGTGATGATCGCCGCCGGAATCGTCGCAAAAAAAGCTGCGCAGCGCGGAATGCGCGTGCCGGATTACGTCAAAACGTCGCTCGCGCCGGGCTCGCGCGTCGTCACCGAATATCTCGAAAGGACAGGCTTGCAGCAGCATCTCAACGCCGTCGGTTTTAACCTCGTCGGCTACGGCTGCACGACTTGTATCGGCAACAGCGGGCCGCTCGACGCAGGAATCGAAAAGTCTATCGTCGATAACGATCTCGTTGCGGCGTCCGTGCTGTCGGGCAATCGCAACTTCGAGGCGCGC
>CAZMQR010000381.1:0-2448 GCA_964568325.1 uncultured Chloracidobacterium sp.
TTGACGCCGTCAGCAACGCTCGAATCGACGGTAAGGCTGTCGCCCTCTTCAAGCACCCTCAGGACAAGGAGTTTTGCTTCGGGATCTGATGGCTGGTGGACGAGTAAATTCCTGGATATATCTTCAGCTTTGCGAAAACTGGTCCGGGCCTTGTCGATATCAATACCAAGATACGAATATGTATGTCCGATCTTGATATACGCATCGGTCAGTTCTCGTAAGAGTTCCGGATCGTCCCCCACATCTGCCGCGAGATCCTCCAGATACTGCGACGAAATATCCGCGAGTCGTGCCCTGACCTGATCGGATATTGCGGAATCAGGCATCTCCTTGTCCCAGCCGTCGATCAGGCCGTTCGCCAAAGAACGAACATCATTAAAGCGGTCCTGGGCAACCTGTCGTTCGCGACGGGCCTCGACGGCCTGCCAAACGGCAATCGATAAGCCGGTGAATAGTGACACAAGCGCGACGGCGGCAAACGCCACGGCAGTTGTATTTCGCTTGACGAATTTCGCCGCATTGTAGCGAAAAGTTGCCATCCGCGCGATCACCGGCAGATTCTCAAGATGCCGTCGGACGTCCTCAGAGAACTGCTCTACCGTCGCATAGCGTCGGTCGGGCTCCTTGCGCAGTGACATTAGGACAATATTGTCGAGATCGCCCTTTAGCTTTCGGCGCCAACGTTCGGCATCGTGGGTCGTAGCTGGCCCATTGTCACTATCGGTTTCCACATTGCCCTGAACGGTCGATGGTGCAGTAGGGAGTTGATCGGAGACGATCTTTAAGATGTCGATCGACCGGCGGCCCTTCAGTTCAAACGGACGATGGCCCGAGAGAAGTTCATAGAGCACGACGCCGAGGCTGTAGATATCGCTTGCCGTTGTTATTCTGTCGCCGGTAAACTGCTCCGGGCTGGCATACTCAGGCGTGAGCAACCTTAATTCAGGAGCGGTTTCGGTCTGCAAACCGTCCGGCCTGAGAACCTTTGAAATGCCAAAATCTAACAGCTTAGGCTCGCCCTCATCGGTGACGAGGATGTTTGTCGGCTTTATGTCTCGATGGACGACAAGGTTTTGGTGAGCATAGGCGATCGCAGCACACACCTTCTGGAACAACCGCAGCCTTTGATTGATGTCAAGCCGATTGTCGTCGCAATGAGTGGTAATCGGCCGTCCATCGACATATTCCATAACAAAATATGGCAGTCCGTCGGCTGTTACGCCCCCGTCAAACAGCTTCGAGATATTCGGATGGTCGAGCCTCGCGAGAATATCGCGCTCCCTTACAAAGCGATCAAGGATAGCGTCGGTATCCATGCCGCGCTTGACGATCTTGATAGCGACCTGTTGGTCGAGTTCGCGGTGTTTTGCAAGATAGATCGCTCCCATGCCGCCACGTGCGACCTCACGAACGATGACGTAGTTGCCAAGCACGTCGCCCTCTTCCAACGAGGCAGCTCGGCTTTCGGCGATGATACAGGCCCCCGCATCGAGAGCTCCTCCACCAAGAAAACCGTCAGAGTTGGCCCGTTCGAGCGCAGAAAGCATCGCCTTCAGCTCGCCACGGAGTCTAGTGTCAGCGACCTCCTTAAGAAACCGCTTGCGTGCTACCTCGTCCAGACCGACAGCCTCGGCGAAGAGCCGGTTAAGCTCCTGCCAATTGCCGCCCGTTTCGATGTCCACGACGCTCTTCATCGTCACTCCGATAACCTCTGATACAGCCAACCGCGTGCGAATGCCCACTCACGCTCGACCGTTGACGTTGAACTCTGCAGTACCTCCGCGACCTCTTTGTTGGTCATTTCGGCAAAAAACTTCATTTCCACTATTCGTACTTTTTTCGGATCGACGGTCTCAAGCATGTCCAGTGCCTCGTTTAGGGCAATGAGGTCCAGATTAATATCCTTGATCGCTATCGACGCATCATCTAACGGGATCCTTTTTGCCCCCGAGCCGCGCTTTACGGTCCGACGGGCGACTGCATGGTTCACCAGGATCCGTCTCATCATACTCGCGGCTAATCCAAAGAACTGCGCCCGATTCTGCCAGTCCACCGAATGTTGATCGACGAGCCGTAAGTACGCCTCATGCACAAGAGCTGTCGGCTGCAGCGTGTGGTCGGCCCTTTCTCGGTCGAGATAATTCGCCGCCAGTCGGCGCAGCTCGTCATAGACGAGCGGCAACAGCCTATCGAGGGCATCACGCTCGCCGTCGCTATACGCGGCCAGCATTTGCGTGATGTCTCCGGGCTGTCCTGGCATTGTCGGTGATGCTCGCTTCGGTTTGAATGCGAAAAAACTCTCCCGAACCTGATGTCCGTCACGCCCTTTTATTGCGTTATCAAGTGAAGAGAAAATTTTCTCTTTAACCGAAGCCGCTAAAGAGAGTGGTTATTGGTCAGGTAAACGCGATTATCACTCTCTTTGGCGGATTTGGCAAGGGCTTTCTT
>CAZMQR010000382.1:0-2448 GCA_964568325.1 uncultured Chloracidobacterium sp.
GAGTGTCTTTGGAAAGTGCACGAGGCTCGCGCCGTAAACGGCTGACGAGAATTCCTCTTCGGTCCATTCGGCCTCGTCGATATCGAAATATTCTTTAAGGGCAGACTGGGCCTTCGCGGCGGTCACCTTCTTGACGTTTGCCTGAAGAATGGCAAACAACGCGGGGCCGACGCGCCATCGCAGTTCCTCAAGCGCATAGCCGCTTGCGAGGGCGAGCATCGCGTAGCGAATGTCATCGGCTGCAATGCCGTCCAGCGCGTATTCGCTGCTACCGATAAATCTTGAGAATGCAATATGCGATGCGTTGTCAGCCGTGATCGGGTCGTCACCTGCCATCGCGACATCGAACGCATCGCGGGCAAAGCCCGATACGTCGAGCACCTCAGCGAATTTGTTCGCCGTCACCGTCCATCGCGAATCAGTCGCGGGCCGTGGGCTGGGCGATCGGCGCGGTGTCGCGACGGTGTTGGAATAGAGCACGCGGAAATATGGGCGATTTACGGCATAAAAGCCGATCTCGGCACGGTACTCGCCATCCGGCTCGACCGTGAACCACCAGTTGCCGGTGCTGTCGCACGGGTTGATCTCTTCAGTCTCGCGTTTGAGGTCGATCAGTTTTACAACCAGTTCATAGCTGCCGAGATCATCGCCAAATATCCGTTTCAATTGGTGCCATGGGTTGTCCTTCAGCGACCAATAAAAATAGAGCCGCGTTGGCGACTGCATTAGCAGGCACGCCCGATTCTCGCGATCAAGCTCGGGCAGCTTTACATCCGAAAGTGTCTTGAAGACAGGCGATAGCTCAACGTCGGCAGCGATCTCGGCGAGCCCGCTTTTGAGGTTACCATCAGCCTTGGATCGCTTCTCCGCAGCCTTGCGGGGCGGTTTCGCCTTGGACACTTTGGCCTCGCCCGCGACTACGGCATCCGCCACTTCCACCTTCTTCTTCCTCGGCGTTTTCTTGATCGGCGATGTCGAAACGGCAACCTCAGCGAAGGCGTCAGTCGTTGTCCCTGCTGTTTTCTTCGACGTCCGGCTGTTCCGTTTCCTCGTAACAGCGGAGGTCACCGCGGCCTCAACGGCCCGCGGGTCGACAACCTCCGCGAACGGATCGGTCACCGCCGTGCCCTGCACAGATACCTTCTTTTTTGTAACTCTCTCTCTTGCCACGTCTCTAAACAGCGGTCAAAACCGCAAATGATTAGTATGCGGCTTTTCCAGCCAAGTGACAAGGGCGACTATTTCACAGCTACGGGCAGGTCGGTGAGCTTAATCTTTCTTATATGCCTCGAGCTTAATGTTGACTTTTCCGAACTCGGTGGTCACCTCAGCTCGGACGGGAACATGGCGTGCGTCATCGGTCATCCAAATGACCATTTTGCCCTTCTGCTCGATCAGGCGTCCGGGGCCAAAGATGTCGGGTTCGACGCGCAGGCAGGTGACCTTGCCGAACGGCAACGTTGATTGGCGTTCACGTTTTGTCACTGCAAAAGGGACGTTATATACGAGGCCGGAATCACTAACATCGAACTCGCCTCGCGTGCCGACATCGAGCGGCATCAAGCGTACAGCGTAGATCGCCGACACCATATCCAGAACGTCGGGAGCGATCTCAGACGCTATCCGCCGCGGCGGCCGCGTCGCGTCCTTCGGGTCGGTCTCGACATACGTTACGCTGCGAGCTCCGTAATCGAATACGGCTTCACTATCTCGGACCCGCTGCTTCTGGACGTCGTGTTTAGTCGTCTTGAGGATCTGGAAATCGTTCATCGACAACAGCGATTCGTACTCTTGGACAAAGCTGAAGCGGAGCAATTTCAAGAGAGTGCCCTGGGAAACGGCCTCGCCGCGAATGACGAGACGGTCGGTATCAGGCTGCTTGGTCGCCCGAAACACGAGGTCCGCGATCGACCAGCCGATCTTTAGGCGGCTGAGTTTTCCATCATATGTCAGTGTCTCGCCGACAAACATCTGCCCGGACCCGCGGCCGGTTTGGGCCAAGGGCTGAGCATTCGTACTCAAAACCGCTACAGACAGGAGGACCACAAGGGCGACGCCCACGGCAAAAATTTCTAAAACTGGCTTACGACATAACATATGCCTTAACAGCGAGCAAGGCGAAAGCGAGGGCCGCTCCGATGGCCGCCTCATACTCGCGGTGTTTTAAGTATAGACCACTTTCCCATTTGATGCGTTTACCACGCCAGGGCGTGATGCGCGGAATGAACATCGGCACCCTTTTTGAGTACTCGTCGTATTCAGAACCGAACATCTCACGCATATCATCTGCTTCGATTCGCATTACGGGCAAGTAGAGGCCCAGGAATAACGTGGCAAAAACAACGGCGAGCCACCAAACGCCTGTCGCCGTCGAAAATCCGGCGCCGATCAGGAAGCTGCCAACGTAGAGTGGATTTCTTGTGAAAGCATAAGGCCCCGCCGAGGCTA
>CAZMQR010000383.1:0-2447 GCA_964568325.1 uncultured Chloracidobacterium sp.
ATTAAGAATTACGAATTACGAATGCGGGTGGGCATCGAAGCGCGGGCTCCGTTGCCCGCTCGTGGCGAACGTCATTTTGGCCGCAGATTACACGGATAACGCGGATCAGGAAGATATGAATTGATCTTTCTTTATCTGCGTTATCCTTTTTATCTGCGGCTCAACTGCATTCGTGCCACGCAATATCGTGTCTTGGCGCGGGCAAGTGGCTAAGCGGCGAGCGCGTGAAGTAGAATGATATTTGCTTCGCGCGCTCTTTTTCTATGTATAAGCAGATCGGGATCCTGACGGGCGGTGGTGATGCCCCGGGCTTGAATGCGGCGATACGGGCTGTTGTCAGGACGGCGGTCGGCGAGTTTGGTATGACATGCATCGGTATCGAGGACAGCTTTGAGGGCATCCTCGGTGAGACGCACACGGTCAAGCTGACGACAAGATCAGTAAGTGGAATATTGCCGCGTGGCGGGACGATCCTCGGTACTCGAAATCGAGGTAGCTTTGTAAAGATGGTGGACGGCAAGCCTGCTTATGCCGAATTGCCGCTCGGTGAAGCCCTCGCCAATCTCGACATTCTCGGTATCGAGGCGCTGATCGCGATCGGCGGCGAGGGGACGCTGGCCATTGCCGAGCAATTTCATAATCGCGGCTTTCCGGTCATCGGTGTGCCAAAAACGATCGACAACGACCTCGCGGCGACGGAGTTGACGTTCGGGTTCATGACGGCGATCGATATCGCGACCGAGGCACTCGACCGTCTCCACACAACGGCCGCTTCGCACGACCGCGTGATGGTGCTTGAGGTCATGGGCCGCAATACAGGCTGGATCGCCCTGAATGCGGGACTCGCCGGCAGCGCCGATGTCATACTGATACCTGAGATACCGTATTCGTTCGATGCTATCGTCAGAAAAGTCGAGGCCCGCGAGGCCGCCGGATCGCGGTTCACAAATATCGTCGTGGCTGAGGGGGCGGTCGAACTTGGAAAGTCGGAGATCTATCAGGACTCCGAGGCGATCCGGCTGGGCGGCATCGGCGTCTATGTCAGCCGGCGGCTGGAGGAACTGACGGGCAAGGAATCAAGGTGCGTAGTGCTCGGCCACCTGCAGCGCGGCGGCAGCCCGAATGCCTTCGACAGGATGCTGGGGACAAACTTTGGCGCATGCGCCGTGCGTGCGCTTGCAAGCGGCGAGACAGGTAAGATGGTGGCCCTGCAAGCCGGGACCATCGTCAACGTGCCGCTTAGCGAAGCTTGTGCGAATATCAAGACCGTCCCGGTTGACGGGCAACTGGTGCGGACAGCTCGTGACGTCGGCATCTCATTTGCCGCACCTCGTGACACGAAGCTGGGCGATGAAGCGGCCTTTGAGGCGAGGACAAACGGTTCATAATTTATGGAAGAGATAAAGAAGAAGCTGCAGGCCGAACTTGACGAGCTTGAGCAGGAACTCCATTTCAAACTGCCGAAAGCGATTCAGCACGCTCGCGAGTTTGGCGACCTGAGCGAAAATGCCGAGTACAAGGCGGCCAAGGAACGGCAGACATTCGTGCAGGCGCGCATCAGCCTGCTCCATCAGCGCATGTCTGAGGTCGAGTCCATAGATCTCACAAAGATACCGACCGACCGGATCGCCTACGGTTCCAAGGTGGTGCTCTACGACCTCGACAAAGAAGAAAAGATCACGTATCGGTTGGTCACATCAGAGGAATCAGACCCGGACGCAGGTGCGATATCGACCGTGTCGCCGATTGGCCAGGCCCTGATGGGCAAGGATGAGGGCGACGAGATCAAAGTAAAAACGCCGACAGGCTGGCGAAACTTTGAGATAACGCGCGTGACGACGATCCACGAGCAGGAGTGAAGGAAATTCAAAATTCAAAATGCAAAATGCAAAATGCAAAATGCAAAATTTAGGATGGCACTCCTTTTTTTGGATTTTTCATTTTGAAGTTTTCATTTAGGCACGATGCTTGAAGTCGGTGCGAGTATAGGACGCGGGGCGATGCGCATCATCGATGCGATGGTGCGAGGCCTTGCCTCGCTCGGGATACCGCCGAACGTGCTTACGATCATCGGCGTGACGATCAATCTGGGCTGCGGTGTATTGTTTGGTTTTGGAGAGTTCTTTTGGGCAGGCATTGTGCTGATCGTCGCGAATCTCTTCGATATGCTCGACGGGAACGTCGCTCGATTGACGGGCCGCGTGACCAAATACGGGTCATTTCTCGATTCGACGCTTGATCGCCTCTCGGACATGGCCGTGTTTCTTGGGATAATCGTATTTTATTCGCGGCCGACGCCACAGCATTCAGAACTCAACGTATTTCTCGCCGGCGTAGGCATGATAGCGTCGGTTCTGGTCAGTTACACGACCGCTCGCAGCGAGGGGCTGGGCGTCAAAGCGAATGTCGGCTTCTTGCAGCGGCCTGAACGCGTCGTATTGTTTATC
>CAZMQR010000384.1:0-2420 GCA_964568325.1 uncultured Chloracidobacterium sp.
GAGCGTGGTTTCGAAATCGGCTTCGTCCGGCAAGGCGTGGACGATGCCTGCGTCTGACAAGGCCTGGGCCGACATCTCTTCGCCAAGAGTGAGCGTCGCAAAGGCACGGCGTTCGGACATACTGCGACGCACGATCGCCGCCACCATCGCCGGCACAAACCCGATCTTAACCTCAGGAAAGCCAAACCTGGCGTTAGTCTCCGCCACAATAAGATCGCAAGCCATCGCCAATCCACATCCGCCCGCCAACGCCCGCCCCTTCACAGCCGCTATCACCGGCTGACGCACGCTGCGGATAAGCTTGTACAATTCCCCAAGCGACCGGGCGTCATCAAGATTCTCCTCATGCGAAGCATTCGCGATCTTCTGCAACGCCGAAAGATCCGCCCCCGAACAAAAATCCTTCCCTGCACCGCGAATGACGATGCACTTCACGCTCTCATCAGCATCTGCCTCTCGCAGCGCAGCCTTCAGAGCGGCGACCAGCTCGTCATTCAAAGCATTCCGCTTCTCCGGCCGGTTGAGCGTGATGGTTCGGATGGCTCCTTCAGTTGTAATGATCGCTTCGGTCATAAAGAGGTTTTTGCCACGAATTTACACGAATTGACACGAATATGAATAAGCATAATTTGTGTTAATTCGTGCTAATTCGTGGCTAACTCTTCGTCCGGGACGTCGATATACATCCGCAGCAGTGCGGTCGAGAACGTCTTGCCCTGCGCATCCGTCATCAGGCTAAGCGTGCCGCCGCCGCCGAGGGAGCCGTGTAATAAGAAATTCAGGGCGTTGAGGTTTGGCAATTCAAAACGCTCGACGTCGCCTTTGACCATGTCGCCGAAGTGTTCCTTGACGGCGTCGGCTGTGACTTTCTCGACAAGCAGCGGATAGTATTCCGGCTTGAGGGCTATCAGGCCGACGTTAGCCGTGTCGCCTTTGTCGCCGCTGCGGGCGTGGGCGATGTTTACGAGTTGTACCTTCATATTTTAGAGTTTACCGCAGTTGCCACTACATCTTCACTTATCTCGTCGATCAAACCGATTGCGAGTGCTCTGCTCGCATCGATCGGGCTTGCGGTAAAGAACATCTCAATCGCGTTCGCGGTGCCCACCAATCTCGGCAGCCGCTGCGTGCCGCCCCAGCCGGTGATGATGCCGAGGCCGGCTCCGGGATGTGCGAACTGTGCTTTCGGCGAAGCGATTCGCCGCTCGCAAGCGAGAGCTAGATCGAGTGCACCGCCAAAGCAGTAGCCGTTGATCGCCGCGATGGTTGTTTGCGGCAGATCGGCAATGGACCGCATCAGTCGTTGGCCGCGCTGAGCGAATGCCGACGCATCATCGGACGTGAGTGCAGCTATCTCTCGCAGGTCGGCTCCTGATGCAAAAACATCGTCGACACCGGTGAATATCACTCTATCGATGTCTTCACGACCGGCAATCTCTGCGATCAATATCTCCACTTCACCAAGGATCACGGCTGACAGCGGACTGCGTATCCCCGGCCGATTAAACCGAATGATCAGCGAACGTTCATTTAACTCAGTCGCGATGCCTGGCACTCTTCGTTAGAATAACAGTGTCATGTTCCGAACCAACAAAGCTCACCCCTGGCACGGCATCGAGATCGGCGAAAATGCGCCCTTGGAAGTCACCGTCTTTATTGAGATCGTCCCCGGCGATACGGTCAAGTACGAGGTCGATAAGCCTAGCGGCTATCTCAAGATCGACCGGCCGCAGCAGTATTCGAATGTTGTTCCGGCTAACTACGGATTTATTCCGCGAACTTACTGCGGTGACGGAATCGCAGCGTTGGCGGCTGCCGGTTCAGGCAAACCAGTCGCAAAGGGCGACGGTGATCCGCTCGACATACTCGTTCTCAGCGAACATCATATCCCGCGCGGCGACATCATCCTGAAAGCGCGGCCGATCGGCGGCTTTTGCCTGCTCGACGGCGGCGAGGCTGACGATAAGATAATCGCGGTGCTTAAGGGTGACAAGGTTTACGGCGAATATACTGAAACGGCCGATCTGCCCGATGGCATCATGAGCCGCATTGAACACTACTTTCTCACATACAAATCACTTCCGGACGAGCCAAACCGCTGTGAGATCGCGTACTCCTACGGTCGAGAAGCTGCCTATGCTGTCATCAAGACAGCGTTAGATGATTACGAGACGCTGACGGCCAAATGACCGTCAAAGCAGGGCGAGCTTTAGCGCCCATGGCAGCGCGTGTTTGGCGACGAGCGGAGCCTTCTTTAGGGTAAACATCAGCACCTTGGGCGCGGCCTTTAGCAATACGGCTTTGAGGACGGGTTTGGCAATGTTCTTTGCGACAAACTTTGTAGTCACCCAAGTGGCCTTCGCGGCAGATTTGACGATGATGACAGCGACATTTTGACCTGTGCCGCGCTCGACCTTCCT
>CAZMQR010000385.1:0-2402 GCA_964568325.1 uncultured Chloracidobacterium sp.
GGCAAAAATGTCATCGCCAAATGCTACGGCGGCGACATCTCGCGCAAGCGCAAGCTGCTCGAAAAGCAAAAAGAAGGCAAGAAGCGGATGAAGAAGGTTGGCCGAGTTGAGATACCGCAGGAAGCCTTTCTCGCCGTGCTCAAGGTCAATGAGGGCTAGTAGAATGGATTGGTCACGGTTTGAACCGACAGATTTTGAATACGACTATGAAGCGGACGAACTGTTTCACCACCGTATCACTCTGAAAGAGGCCATCGAGTGTTTTTACAACGATTTTGAAATACGACGCAACAAATCGTTTAGAGACCGGTACCAACTGATAGGCGAAACTTCGGGTGGTCGAAAATTGAAAATAATTTTCCAGTTGAAACCGAAGCGTATTGTGCGGATAATAACCGGGTGGGACGTATGAGCAAGAACCTTTCTGAAAGAGAGATCGACGAATTGGTGATAGCTCAAGCCGATCAAGACGGAGCTTGGGAAACGCCGATATTCGTAAATCGCAAGAAGGCCTTCACCTTGATGGCTGAATCAGGCTTGAAACCAAAAAGGACTCCGGTTCCTAAGAAAAACGGATCATCCATTCGACGGACAAGTCTCGTCAAGCGGTAACGGGATGGATCATGACCGGCTCGCATAAACCGACGCGTCGATCTCGCAAAAGATATTGTCCCGCGATTCGATCTCTGTCAGCAATTCTGCGTCAACCTGCCCCGAATCGAGCATCTTCGCCAACATATCAAACCGCTGAATGTGCGACTGGAATCGCCGTGACGAGTACTCAACAGTCGTTCCTTGATAGATCTGGAATGCCCAATCCGACGATTGAGCGAGCAGGAGTTCTCGCGCAAGTTGTTTCAGGATCCGGTCGTTGAGGCTGGCATCACCGCTCGCAGGCTGGCAGCCTGCGGTCAGGCATAGGTCCGTCATTCTCCGTTCGGCGTCGTGCTGGTACGGGTACATCCACGAGTTTCCTTCGTTGATCCAGACCTTGTAATAGCCGCTCTCGCCCCAGCTTGAGGCGGTGGGGCGTTGTTCCTGAATGGACATTCCGGAATCGAGAAAATCGCCAGGCGTGACGCATTGGATCTCGGTTTGGTCAAAGTGGATCTTCTTGAAAAAGAAGTCTAGAAACTGCGGCCCCTCGTACCACCAATGGCCGTAAAGCTCTGCGTCGTAAGGGCTTACGACGAGCGGCGGATGGCCCTCGAATGTCTCGCGTAGCTGATGTGCCTGCTTGATCCGCTCGCCGATAAAGTGCGACGCGTTCTCGGCCGCTTTGTCGCGGGCCATTGCCGGGATGTAGGGTTCCTTGCGGTTTTGCGGCACGTCGCGGCCGGTTATGCGGTGGTATTTCAGGCCGAGGTGGCGGCGTTCGCCGGATGAGTGCAGATGGGGTTTTACGTATTCATAATCGGCGTCCCAACCGATGTCTCGGTAAAACTCGCGATAAATGGCGTTGCCCGGATAGCCGATCTCGGCCGACCAGACCTGCTGGCTTGTCTCGACGTCGCGGGCAAAAACGGCCGTGCCGTTTGGCGTCACGACAGGTGCGTGAACGCCGTAGCGCGGACGCGGATCGCCGTAGAGGATCGCGTGCGTGTCGGAGATGAAGTATTCGATGCCGGCCTCTTTCAGCAGGCCCTCGACGCCCGGCTCATAGGCACACTCGGCGAGCCAGATGCCGCGTGGCTGGCGGCCAAAATGTTTCTTGTAATTCGTGACCGCGATCTCGATCTGGGCACGCCGCGATTCGTGGGTCGAGATCAGCGGCAAAAAGCCGTGCGTAGCGCAGCAGGTGATGACCTCGACGACGCCCTCATCCTGGAGCTCGCGAAAGGCGTTGACCAGATTGCGCTTGTAGCGGTTGTTCCAGAGATCGAGCGATGCGGTCAGGTTCTCGACGTACATTTTGGCTACGTCGTGAAAATTGGCGGCCTCGTTCCGTGTGCGATGTTCCTCTTTGTGGGCGAGCTCGATGAGGTTTTCGAGATGCCGTGTGTAGCGTTCCTGCAGTAGCGGGTCGGCGAGCATCTCGCACAGCGGCGGCGAGACGTTCATCGCCAGCCGCGGCGTCGCCCCGGCCTCGTGAAGAGATTGAAAAATGAAGATCAGCGGAAGATAGACCTCGGTTATCGCCTCGTAAAGCCAGTCTTCCTCGAGGAATTCGGGATATTCGGGATGCCGGACAAACGGCAGATGCGCGTGGAGAATGAGGCTGAAATAACCGAGCGGCATTGCAGGTATATTAAAACAGGATGGACAGGATAAACAGGATGAAGTCTCTAAATCCTGTCTATCCTGTCCATCCTGTTTGAAAAAACCTAGCCTATCGAGTGCGAACTGACCGGATTGTATTGTGCCGACGACACCTTTCGGGTCTTGAGTGTCTTTGGAAAGTG
>CAZMQR010000386.1:0-2392 GCA_964568325.1 uncultured Chloracidobacterium sp.
CGGCTATTGTCGCCGGGGCCCTCACGCCGCTGCTTTACGCGATCGCGCCGTTCAAATTCGAGGCCGCTCAGGTCGTCGCCGGCTTTGGTGTGAACATTCTCATGCTTGGCCTGCCGGCTCTCATATCGGGTGCCCTCTATGATTCGACCGGTTCGACGCCGCAGATCGCCAAAGAGGTGATGCTGCCCGAAGCTTTCAGAACGTCGATCGCGTCAGTGATCGCACTGGTACTGATACCCGTGTGCTGGTATGTCCTCTATAAGACACCATTCGGCCTCAGGCTGCGGGCGACGGGCGAGAATCCATCAGCCGCCGATGCCGCCGGCGTCAAGGTCATCACGCTCCGTTACGTTTGCGTTGTTATCTCCGGAATGCTCGCCGCGGCCGGTGGTGCCTATCTCTCGATAGGGCAGTCGTCCCTGTTTACTCGTGGCATGACGGCGGGCCGCGGATTTATCGCACTCGCCGCGTTGATCCTTGCAAAATGGCGGCCTGTGCCGGTGCTGGTGGCGTGCGTTTTCTTTGGCTTTACCGAGGCACTGACCATCCAGATCCAGGGCGCGATCAAGATGCCGTCGGGCGAGGATATCCCTGTCCAATTTATCCAGATAATTCCCTACGTCCTGACGATAATCGTTCTCGCAGGCTTTATCGGCCTCTCGCGTGCACCAAAGGCGTTGGGCATTCCTTACCGCAAGGAAAACTAGACCAATGAGCAACCTGCCGGATTAAGCCATCCGCGGCTATCTGTGCTAATCTGTGTTTCCATTTATGACCTACGATAAGGCCGCTCAGGCGGCCGAGTTCATTAAGGGCCGATACGCGGGCGATATCCGCGCCGCGATAGTGCTTGGCAGTGGATTGGGGACGTTTGCGGAGAAGGTCGAGGCGAGCGTGACGATCCCGTTTGCCGATATCCCGGGATTTGTCCGCTCGACGGTCGAAGGACACGCAGGGCAGCTTGTTATCGGTGACATTAACGGTGTGACGGTTGCCGTCCAACAGGGCCGTTTTCATTATTACGAAGGCTACGAGATGGAGCAGGTGATGCTGCCCGTTCGCACCTTTGGCGTGATGGGCATCAAAAACGTGATCCTGACGAACGCCGCAGGCAGCCTGAATTCCGACATGCCGCCGGGTAGCCTGATGATTATCACGGATCATATCAACTGTTTTGGTGTAAATCCGCTTCGCGGGCCGAACGATTCGCGGTTTGGGCCGAGATTTCCTGACATGACCGAGATCTATGACCGCGGGCTGCAAACAATTGCAGGCGAAGAGGCCGCCGCGATCTCCGCGGAGCGTAACGGCATCGATTTTCTCAGCAAAGGTATCTACTGCGGCCTTTCAGGCCCAACATACGAAACGCCGTCCGAAGTTAGGATGTACCGCCTGCTTGGTGCCGACGCCGTCGGGATGTCGACTGTGCCTGAGGCGATCGCGGCGCGACATATGGGCATTAAGGTGCTTGGGATCTCGTGTATCACTAACTACGCGGCCGGCATGACAGATGAGGAGATCGACCATTCGCACGTTATGACGACCGGGGCCGACGCGGCAGACGTTTTCGGCGAGTTGTTAACGCGTGTTGTGAAAAGAATTAATTGACGCAGGACATACAGGGTAGACAAGATGAAAGAGGTTCATGACTTTTCATCGATCCTGCCCATCCTGCCCATCCTGTTAGAATTGGCTTTATGATAATCGGCATCTGTGGAGGAACAGGTTCGGGCAAGACGACCATCGCACGAGCGATCGTCGAGGCGGTTGGCGCCGAGAATGTGGTGCTTGTCGAACAGGACTCGTATTACCGCGACCTTGCCGACATGCCGCTTGACGAGCGGCACCAGGCGAATTTTGACCATCCCGACTCGATCGACAGCAATATGATGGTCAATCACATTCTGCGGCTTAAGCAGGGCCTGCCCGCCGAGATGCCGCTATATGATTTCAAGACCCATACGCGAACGACCAATATCGAGATCATCCAGCCAAGATCGGTTGTGATCGTTGAGGGAATTCTGATCTTCGCCGAAACGCGCGTGCTCGACCTGCTGGACGTTCGTGTTTTTGTCGACACGCCGGATGATGTTCGCCTGATCCGACGTCTAAAACGCGACCACGCCGAGCGAGGACGGACCTACGAACACACGATGGACCAGTACATGCGAACGATTCGGCCGATGCATTTCGAGTTCGTCGAGCCGTCAAAACGTCATGCGGACATCATTATTCCTGAAGGCGCACAGACCGGCGTCAGCGTCGAGTTCCTGTGCGGGCTTGTGCGTGAAAAGCTAATGCAAGAGCAAAAGACGGCGAGTGAGTAACGAAACTTGATGGAAATCACACACGAGAGACTGATCGAAGAAGCAACGAAGGTACGCGAGAACGC
>CAZMQR010000387.1:0-2350 GCA_964568325.1 uncultured Chloracidobacterium sp.
CGCGTAAACGCCGAGCATCTTTTCCGTCTCGTCGATCGCCTCCTGCTCCGTCGCATGCGCCGTGTGGCCCTCTTGCCAGAGAAACTCGGCCGTGCGGAGAAAAATGCGAGTACGCATCTCCCAGCGGACGACATTCGCCCACTGATTCACCAGAATAGGCAGGTCACGCCACGATTGTATCCAGCCTTTGTAAGCGTTCCAGATCACGGCCTCGGACGTCGGGCGGATGACAAGCTCTTCCTCGAGCTTCGCGTTGGGATCGACGATCAGGCCCTTGCCGTCGGGGTTGGCCTTTAGGCGATAATGCGTGACGACCGCGCACTCCTTGGCAAAGCCCTCGGCGTGCTCCTCTTCCTTTTCGAGGAATGATTTTGGCACAAACAGGGGGAAATAGGCGTTCACATGACCGCTTTCCTTGAACATATCATCCAACGCCCGCTGCATCTTTTCCCAGATCGCAAAGCCGTATGGCTTGATCACCATACACCCGCGCACCGCGCTGTTCTCAGCAAGATCGGCACGCTTGACGATCTCGTTATACCACTCGGAATAATTCTCGGCCCGTTTCGGAAGTCCTTTGCTCATAAAAAGAGGTTTGCCACAGAGTGCACAGAGGGCACTCAGGTAAAACCTAGATGATAGAGCATTGATTAGGCAGTTACAATTCACATGTAATCGGCCTTAGCTGCCTCGGTGCTCTCTGTGTGCTCTGTGGCTTCTTATGCTATTATCACGGCTTTATGAGTGAATTCTCATTGGACTTCCAGGACACCGCGACGGCGTTTGCCGACAAGAGCGATAGACAGCTAAAAGAAAAGTATCGGCTTCTCAGAATGCTCAATTCGCCGATGCTGAATTCTCTCGGCACCAAGGCGGCGCAGCTTGCATTGTCCGTCGGCCTGCCGGTCGAGGGGCTGATCAAATCCACTATCTTCGAACAGTTCTGCGGCGGCGAGACGATCGAGGAGTGTAATGCTGCGATCGAGAAGCTCGCGGCGTCCGGGATCGGGACGATCCTCGATTATTCGGTCGAGGGCAAGGCAACGGAGGAGGATTTCGACAAGACCAAGAACGAGATCATCAGAACGATCGAACGGGCTAAGGGCGACCCGAATATTCCATTCTCGGTTTTTAAGGTCACCGGCATCGCACCGCTCGGTACGCTCGAACGTATGAGCGCGAAAAAGAAGCTCGATGCGAAAGGCCAGGCCAAATGCGAACGCATCACCAACCGCGTCGCCGAGATCTGCGAGACGGCCTATCGGGCGGAGCAGCCCCTGTTCATCGACGCCGAAGATTCGTGGATACAGGACGCTATCGACCGGATGGCGACCGAGATGATGGAACGCTACAACCGCGAGCGGCCGTTTATCTATAACACTCTGCAAATGTACCGAACCGATCGCCTTCAGCATTTGAAAGACGCGAGGCGTCAGGCGAAGGCAGACGGCTATTTCTATGCGGTGAAACTCGTTCGCGGTGCTTATATGGAAAAGGAACGCGACCGTGCCGCCGAGATGGGCTACGAATCGCCAATCCACGAGACTAAGGTGGACACGGACGCAGATTACGACGCGGCTCTCGACTACTGCATCAAGCATCACGGGGACATGGCCTTCGTCAACGCGACTCATAATGAGGCGAGCGCGCTGCATCTGACTCGGCTAATGCATGATGCCGGTATAGAACCAAACCATCCGAACATCCGGTTTTCACAGCTTTACGGGATGGGTGACAATATCTCGTACATTTTGGCGAAGCACGGCTACAACGTTTGCAAATACGTCCCCTACGGCCCCGTCCACGACGCCGTGCCGTATCTCATCCGCCGTGCTGAAGAGAATACAGCGACTGCCGGACAGGTCAGCCGGGAACTTGAAATGGTTACAAAAGAAATGCGCCGCCGTGCCTTAGCGTAGGCCGAGAAGTAAGCGAATAGAGCGCTCGTGAGTAGTGCGGTCAGGATCGGCACGCCATGCGTCGAGAGGGCGTTTCTCGTCATCCGAAAGCGGCACATTGGCCAGCTTGGCAACCTGCGTACTCGCAAACGCTCGTTCGGTGAGGGCCAGGTGAGTGGAAGACATCGCCAGCCTTTCCGGCGCCGCTGTCGCGGCCTCTGCGGCTCCGACATCCGCGAAGAATTCTGAATAGGCCGCCACATGCCAGGTCGTGGAGCTTTCGCCATCATCACGGTCGAGAACCCGCAACAACGCAAATGCGGCCTCGAGCTGAAAAACAAGAAAATCCCCTGAACTGAAGTCCTGCGGCATAATGCGAGATTAGCACAGCCGGCCGCGGCGCGATAAAATCTACTTAAATGAAGGACGGCCTCGACCCTCAAGCCCTGCTC
>CAZMQR010000388.1:0-2349 GCA_964568325.1 uncultured Chloracidobacterium sp.
ACTTCGAGTATTACACCGACCTTTTCTCGTAGCTCATGAGTGATTTCCCAAATCTGCATCTCAAAGCCATGAAGATGGTCGATCTTGATTTCTTCGCAAGGTTTTACAAGATGTCGGACGAGGACGTGATCGAAAAACTCCACTCCGCAGGAATGGATTCGTGTCCCGGAGGCGGTGCCGAGATCTTTGCCGAGCCGACGCGTTCGCGCATCTGCGATCACAAATGCGACGGCGACCGTTGGCTCGAACTCGCGGGCAAAGTCCACAAAGCCGGCCTCAAAACAAACGCCACGATGCTCTACGGCCATATCGAATCTATCGAAGATCGCGTCGATCATTTTGTTCAGCTCCGAGAACAGCAGGACAAGACCGGAGGCTTTCAGTGTTTTATTCCGCTCGCTTTTTATCCGCCGGGCACAGCGCTCTCAAACCTTCCCGGCCCTGATGCTATTGATAATCTCAAAACCATCGCCGTTTCGCGTCTGATGCTCGACAACTTTGACCACATCAAGGCCTACTGGGTCATGCTCGGCAAAGCGACCGCCCAGACCGCACTCCACTTCGGCGCCAACGACCTCGACGGCACCATCACCGACGGCGGCGAACTCACCCACAGCTACTCCGTCGAATCGAACAACGAAGTCAAAATGACCAAGCAAGAGATCATCGAAATGATCCACCGCGCCGAGTTTGAGGCAGTGGAAAGGGACACGGTGTATAATCGAGTTGAAAAGGCGATCGCTTGATCAGTTGGAGGTGTGAAAAAATGGCGCGACTAAAACGAATAACGTTCGATCCGAAGGTCATGGGGGGAAAGCCGTGTATCCGAGGTTTACGCGTGACGGTCGGCACGATCGTGGGACTCGTGGCCGCAGGACATTCGTTTGACGATATACTGAAGGCCTATCCATATCTTGAGGAAGCTGACCTTAACGAAGCACTGGCCTATGCCGCTTGGCGAGTCGAAGAGATCGAGTTGCCGCTTGTCGCCGCATGAAGATCCTGATCGACATGAATCTATCGCCCGATTGGGTGAACGAATTTGTAGATGCGAAAATCGAGTCGATCCATTGGTCAACCGTCGGCGACCCAAGAGCCCAAGATATCGAGATTGCGGAATACGCGGTCAGCAACGGCTATATCATATTCACTCATGATCTGGATTTCGGAACCATCTTGGCTTTGACCCACGCCTCCGGCCCAAGCGTTATTCAGGTCCGCTCACAGGATATTATGCCGTCAAGCCTCGCACGCACCCTGATATCAGTCGTACGTGACAATCAGCACGCTCTCGAACAAGGAGCTTTGATCGTAGTTGACGAAGCACAGGCAAGAATACGTATTTTGCCATTGGAACGAAGTTGATAACTTCGCGGATGAACCGACGGCGGCGAACTCACCCATTCCTATTCCGTCGAATCTAACAACGAAGTCAAAATGACCAAGCAAGAGACCATCCAAACGATCGAACGTGCTGGCTTTGAAGCCGTTGAACGCGACACCATCTACAACCGCGTCGCCGCAGTGTAAGTTTGTCGTCGAGTTTTGCGTTGAGTGAAGTGTGAGTGCGAACAGAACTCGTTGTGAAAGTCCGAGACATCACTAGCACCTCACACGATTGCCGATGCAAAACTTGTGAATGGCCTTACCGCCTTTGCCGTCATATGCGGTCAACGTCAGAAATGCCGATGCAAGTTCGCCCATGAGAATGAGCGGCCGCCAGGTTGCCTTCAGGCCGTCGCTTTTAATTCTGCTTCGCGCCGTTGAGCCACCCTCGGTGTGAATGACGTCTTGGCCTGACCACTCGTACGTAATTGGGTCTCCGTCGGCGTCGGTCGCTGGCGATTTAAGTTCGATGGTGGTCACGCCGCCCATAAGGCGACCTGCCGGGTCGTATTCGAAATTCGTGTTTATCTCGAGCTCTACCGGCGTCGGAAAAACAGGGGCACGGTTTCCGCGAGTTGGCGGGATCTTATCCATCTGCGGGCGTTCGGATGGAAAGGCAACGGGTACAAAATCATATTCGGCGCCGCTAACATTTCCATCCTTACCGACGTGAGTAAGGCCTTTCGAGTTAAGAATGAACGATGAGACAAACTTTCCGTCCTGAAATGCACACTGGACCTTGTCGGCAGACACTTCACTTTTTCCTTTTTCCTCATTCTCTCTATTGAACCAGACCGCGATCTTCTCCGGCGCAGCATCGGCCACAATCAGTGCGGTTATGCATTCACCATCCGGATAAAATCGAAAAAAGTTTCGATATGTAGAACCGCTGGTTCCCGCTTGTGGAACCCTCTCCTGGTAAAGTCCGTCGAACCGAAGAAGTGGTTTTGCTGCCGACACGCT
>CAZMQR010000389.1:0-2349 GCA_964568325.1 uncultured Chloracidobacterium sp.
GCTCGCCGCAACTGAGACGTCAGCCCATAAAGCTCATGATTTGGGAACGCTTCGGTAAGCTTGTAAACACCCAAGACGAAGTGATGGGCTTTCTTCCAGATATCGACGTCTTCAAAACCTCTGGCCGGCATGAGATGAGAATAACGAAGCCGGCGGAAAGAAGCCAGAGTCCACCGCCTTCCCCTGTCCGCCTTCTGGCTACTGAATTCTGGCTTCTCGCTTCAGGCCTCTCCGCCTTCTTGCTTCTGGCTACCGGATTCTGGCTTCCCAGTGACGCATCCGTATGACCAAACGCCATTTCGTATGACCCACAGCATAGAAAAACGGACCATTTTTCATCCCTCATCCTTCGTCCCTCATCCCTCCATTGACTAAACGCCTCCCCCCGCCTGACCACACCCGCTGATCGTGCCGGTGACCTCTGTCGTAAACGTGCCAATGACCAGCCTACGTCTCGATGGTTTCAGTGTATAATGCGCGGCATCGCCAAACTGCGAAAGACGAAGGGCGGGGCACTTCAGGCGCTCTTGTCTAGGGATTATGACTGAACAAGAAGGACACTGGTTCGATGCGTTGACAAAGGACCGAATGGACAGCGCTGCCACGCTCGAGAAGCCATCCATGCGTGGGGTTCAGCGCAGCGTCGTCGATAAGTATTCCGACCAAGCGCATTTCATCTATGAGCTTCTGCAAAACGCGGATGACGTTAATGCGACATCAGCTCGATTCCGCCTTGAAAAGGACGGGCTTTTCTTCTTTCACAATGGCTCGATTCGATTCACGGTGTCGAATCCAGAGAATGAAGATACAGATACCAACAGTGGTGGTTTAGGGCACATCAATTCCATCACATCAATCGCCAACTCAAACAAAACCGAGGCTTCAATCGGCAAGTTTGGCGTCGGGTTTAAGGCAGTCTTTCAATACACGCAGACTCCGCACATATATGACCCGAACGTTCGCTTCAAGATTGACCGGTTCATCGTGCCCCATATCCTTGAGGAAGATCTCGATTGGCGTGAGCCATCGGAAACCGTCTTCTGGTTTCCGTTCGACCATCAGGCAAAGACGTCCCTGGAGAGCTTCGAAGACATTTTTGAAAAGCTTCAAGCCTTGGATCTCCCTACGCTGTTCCTTTCAAATCTAGAGTCTGTTTCGTTTGAGGGGAATGGTCTCAATGGTACTTACACAAAGAAGGTCAAGGAAGGGACTCAGAAACAAGATATGACGGTGCGGCGGGTCACCGTAACTTTGGACTTGAATGGGAAAAAGACTTCCCAGCGACTGCTGGTCTTTGAGAGGAGTGGCGACCATGGCTTGCCGTATTGTATCGGATTTGCTTTGGGCAGAGATGGGAAGCTTGCGCCCGTCGAAAAGCCGGCATTTTGCTACTTCCCAACGAAGGAAGTAACAAATCTTAACTTCATTATTCACGCCCCATTTCTGCTCACGGATAGCCGCGAAGGAATCAAAGCGGGTGAAAAGCACAACAAAGAACTAGTTCAACAGTTGGCGCAACTTGCGGCCGACAGCTTGCACATACTTCGGGATGAACGGCTGATAGACGACAGCATCCTAGACATCATTCCATACGACGAAGCGAGATTCAGCGAGCTCGAGGATAGGCGCAAAATCTCTTTTAGGCCGTTTTATGCCGCTATCAGAGAGAAACTCCAGACCGAGACCCTTTTGCCAGCAGCAGATGGACGGTGCTCGTCCAAGAAATGTTCTTATTGGGCTTCCGACACCGAACTGGTCGAACTCTTCTCCGACAACCAACTTGCGCAGCTGACAGGAACACGGAATGCCCGTTGGGTTTTCCGAAGTCTCGGAAAGAAGAACACTGAGAAGAACCCTGTGCTTGCCAACTATATTGATGGCGGCGACGCTCGGCTGTGGAATTATAAGGAGTCGAACCTGATTGTTTCGAGCCTTGACCCCGAAGCTTTGCTCAAAAGGATCACCAGTGAATTCACCGCCGCCCAGTCACAACAGTGGCTGCACAGGTTTTATGCTTACCTTTTCGAGCGCGTTTCTTATCAAAGATTTGTGAAGGACAAGGCCATCTTCCTCAATCAAGAGGGTGAGGCGGTCCCCGCCTTTGACGACAACGATCAGCTAGTCCTTTTCCTGCCCGACGACGATATTGACGGCTACACAACCGTCAAGAAGGAATTGTTGACAAAAAAGGCTACTCGTGACTTCATCGAACGGTTCGGCGTCAAGAGGCCAAGCCTTCGAGATGAGATTTACAACAAGATTCTTCCGGCATACGACACTAACGAGGGAGTTGACACCTCGGCCCATTTTGCTAAGTTCTTTCGCTACTTCAAGGAATGTAAACACGAA
>CAZMQR010000390.1:0-2340 GCA_964568325.1 uncultured Chloracidobacterium sp.
CCCACCGTGGTGATCATAAACAATCACAGTTTCCCCTTCGGCAATGGGCAGTTCATCGAGATCCTCGGTGCATTTAATCTCTTGCAAGGCACCTAGCTCGATGGAGTCAATTTCGGAACACGCCGAGGCGTTGTCCTCGTAATGAACATAGGTCTTTACTGTACCAAGAGGGTGTAGCCAACTCTCCCAACACAGCTCTAACAATTCATTCGCGTTAGCACAGGTTTGGGGACCTCGAATAAGACTTCGGATGTTAGGCTTCGTAATTTTTGATGTATCAAAATCAGGCAGAACGAGGACGCGAGGCGGCAAGAGTTCTTGCCTGCGTACATACTCGTCAAAATCAAACGAATCACCGAAAACAACGAATTCAAAGGCGCTGATTTCGTCCTTGGGTGAAGCGCTTGTGTAACTATCAAGGTTCTCACTGGTGATGATGCCATTTGCTTTCCAAGAACTGAGCGTTCTATCCCCATTGCATACTGACGTATCCTTGCCAATCCACAGAACTTTCTTTGGCTTCAGCATTTCCATTCGATAGCCGAATGAATACTCACCCGTTGGGAGTTGTTCTTGAACAACCGCACATTCTCCGTTTGTCGTAACAAGATCGAAATTCTCGTGATAATTTTCCGACTTAAGAAGGCTCGCGGGTTTCCTGAAAAGGAAACTGTTGATATTCATGTCGGCGAATCCAAGGTTATTGCGCGCGGTGCTTTCCCCGCTAAAAAGGTTCTGCTTAATTCGTTGGTAAAGACCCTGCTTTGCATCCGGATCTTGGTTAAACAGCTCTTCGGACCCAAGTAAGGAAATATCATCACACAAGACGACGATGAATCTGTCCTCCTGCTCCTCTAAGTAAAGCCGAACGACCACAGATCGATCGCCGATTTTTCCGCGATTATGTTTTGCCGAGTTTCGAATAAAATTCTCAAGAATTGAGTAAAACCCGTGTGGGCTGTGAATTGTGACCTCAACATCGGGCCTCTCGCCAATAATTACTTTCACATTGAATCCGGCATCGAGAGCCTGCTCATTGCCTTTTGCATCCGGTTTCGCCTTGAGAAGATATGGAAAGTTGTGGGGATAAGAAATTACGGTGCTGCTACTATCGTCATCTGATGAAAATACGCTGGTTAGGATTGGGTATTCCGAACAGAGCTCCGAAAATGTAGCCCCACGATACGGTTTGACGAAGACTCTTATCTTGAGCCGGTTCTGTGCTTTTGGTGCATATCTCAAGCCTTCAGCAGATGCTATGTTATCAAGGATTAACGTATTCTCGACAAACGGAAGGATCAGGTCCTTATAAAAAAATATATTTTGCGGTGACAGGCCCGGATTGGTTACATATTCATGTCGACTGGTCTGATACTTGTCCAATTTTTCGGCCATGAAATCGATCCACTCTGTGACGACTTGGTCCGCGTTTAATTCCCGTAACCGATCACTAGGTCGAACGCCGCCATTTTTGAATTGCTCATCATATAGCTCCAAGATCCTTTGCTTAATTGCACGGTTAGTAGCCTTATAGGCGACATGACTGCCTATGTTGTGGCTCATGTTGCGGGCCATGACCTGCGACATTAAAGCCCTAGCCGCGTGTTGTTTTATTTGGTCCTTTCCACTTAAACTGATATCAACAGCGTAACCGTGGATGAAGTCCTTTACGATGGTCGGTAGCTCGTAGGAAAGATCTCCGAGTCGTTCAATAAGGACTTCAAGGGCCGAATCAAATAAGCGGTGCTGAAGCTCCCTTTGTCTTTCAGGCGAAGACTCAGGACAAGGGATTGACGAAGGGGGCCTCATCAAAAGGTAAATCAGTATGGCTCCCATGCCTTCATAAGTTCCCCCATCGAACTCGAGAAGATCGCCAGCCTTATATTCATTAAGCTCAGCTTCGTCGAGTCTAGATTTCGAGCCGACTAACGGTATTGAAAGAAATATGGAAGTCTGATCGTCATTGGCCTCGTCATCCTTGTGGACAAAAAGGTCGTCGTAGAGCAGGTGACTTAGGAAATGCAACCCGTAGACATCATTCCGAGCGTATTTTTTCAACAGTTCGGGGTTCTTGATTTGGTCGAGGCCCGCACCCATGAGCGCGCTAGATGTGAAATAGACATCTTGGTTTTTCAAGTGATCCTTATGCTCGAACAAGGATACAACCGACTCCGGGCCAAGCTTGCCACGAATTCTGCCTCTATAGTCATGTTCATCCAAAAGTCTCACTGCCGTTCTCAGTCCAAGTCGGTTGGGATCGGTAAGGTCATCCGCCCTATCACGATCGGGTTCTGACATGGATTTACGTAGCTCTTTCTGGCGTTAGTCGAACTTATGTTT